>NZ_JAMWXW010000037.1:0-85664 GCF_031570135.1 Paraburkholderia sp. USG1
AGAAACCGATCTGCACATTCCATCAGGGACAGAGGCAAGTCCTCACAAGTCCGGATGTATGGCTGCAATCCTTCATCTGCTAACGATCACCGAATGACGGCTGTGCAAACTGGGGGCGTCCATGTATGACAGACCGGGAGTAAAACCATAACCGGCGAGCCTTGCGGCTCCCTCACCACGACCCGCCCATTGGAACGCGCATGGCTGGGCACTACCCACTTTCGCAGGTAGTGCGGTTTCACTCAGCAGGCTGTCAAACCCGCGCCGTTTTGTCTAACGGCAGACACAATCTAACCCATCATTTTTTTGGGAGGATCAGTCAGACAGGCTAAGGGCGAAATTATAGCTGCGCCTCGCGGATGATTGAAAAAATGTGTGATAAGCCTCTGAAAGCACATCTATACAATCCCATGCATTCCTATGCATCCACCTTCTCGTCAGACTCGCCGCCGAGTTCACGAAGCTCGATCACGCCCGCATCATGAGTTTCATACTCCATCGCAGCCCACGTTATTCCGGCGCGGCAACCACCCGAGTCAATGGACGGAACGCGCTACGCTCAAGCTCATCGAGTTGCCCGAGCAAGCCCAGCTCCCAAGAAAGATATTCGCGGGACGCCGCCTTGTTGCCCGCGTGCCGGTCGTGAGTGAAGAACAGATAGTCGATACGCGCGGACGGCGGCAATACATCCGCAACCGCGTCCGCATCCGTTTCCACACGCCAGCCACCCGCCGGCCAGGCGGCGAAGCCACCATCGAGCACGCTAAACGTGTGCCCTTCACCACCGGCGAGATCACTCACGGCCCAAGCGGCGATACGCGGATCGTCCACTACGAACGTCACGGCCTGCTCGCATTGCGCGAGCGTGGCCGCAAGACGCGGGCGAATCGACCAGACGCTACCGGGAATATGCGCGGCCAGCCACGCCGCGCTCGTACGCAGATCGACGACCGACTGACCGCCTGCCGCAAGGCGCTGCGCGAGAGTATCCCCATCGACCAAGGGAAGCGCGGCGGGTTCGGGGATCCGCATGTCGGCCAGCGCGAGTCCGCTATGCAGTCCGCCTTCCAGCACCCACGCTTCGTGTCCCAACTGACGCAACCAGCTGGCGGTGACTGGCGCGCGAATGCCGTCGTCGTCGAACAGCACGATGCGTGCGTTGCGCACACCGATGTATTGATCGGTCGCCTGCTGTAGCTGGCCACCCGGCGCATGCTGCGCGCCGGGCAAAGTGTTCGCCGCGAACTCTTCCGGCGTCCGGACATCGCACAGATACAGCGTGCGACCGTCCGCCTTCGCCCAGTCGCGAACGGTATCCGCATGAACCCATTCCACGCCCGCGCGCTCCGCCACCGCACGCGCGGCAGCGACGCGCGCCGGTTGCGGCCGCAGGTCGGCCGGATAGCCGCGCTGCTGGCCTCGTTCGAGCGGCAGATCCGCAAGGAACCAGCCCTGCGTTCCGTTTTCGAGCGCGTACACCGGGTTGCGAATGCCGAGATTAAGAAGCGTCTGCGCGCCGATGATGCTGCGCGTCCGCCCTGCACAGTTGATGACGATCGGCGTCTGCGCATCCGGCACGAACGCGTCGATGCGGTAGGCAAGTTCGCCGTTCGGGCAACACGACGCGCCGGGAATGTTCATCGTGCGGTACTCGCCCGGCGGGCGCCCATCGAGCACCACAGGCGGTGTATCTGACTGCTGCCACTGCAACAGCGTCTGCGCCGATATGTGGGGCGTGTGCGCGACCTGCTCGACCAGTTCGCCGAACGCCTTGGAGGGCACGTTCACACCCTTGAACAAGACGAAGCCCGCATCTTGCCACGCACGCGTGCCGCCTTCGAGCACGTGAACCGAGGCATAACCCAGCGTCTCCAGCCGTGCAGCAGACCGCGCGGCGGGGCCATCGTCGCCGTCACCGCCGTCGTACACAACCACCCGCACGCGCCGGTTCGGTGCGAGACGTCCGACGTCGCGCTCCAGCACGCTATACGGCAGCGGCACCGCGTAGAACGGGTGACCCTCGCCGTATTGCCCGTGCTCGCGCACGTCGAACAGTGCGATTTCGCTGCCGTCGTCCAGCCAGTGCTTCAGCGTGGCCGCGTCGATTCCCTTTGGCATTTTCTGACATCCATAGCGGAGGGGCGGGAGCCGCCCGTTCACGTTGTGTTCGCCGACAGCGCGATACCGCGATCAGTTTTTGACCTTGATCGGCCAGACGGCTTTTTGCACCGCATTGAATTGCGGATCGTATTCGACAGCCACGTCCACCTTCTTCCGGATCGCGTGCCCGTCGTACAGAATGTCGGCGATTTTCTGTTCCTGGCCGATCAGCCCGGAATCGAATTTGACGAAACTGCCGCTGCGAACTTCATACTCGAACGCGGCCCGTTCGTCGGACACCTTGAGCGTGTCCTTGAGAACGCCGATCACCTCGTCCTTATGCGTGTCATGCCATTGCCAGTAGCCCGACAGTCGCGAGAAGTAATCCCGCAGCGCGGCGACCTTGGTCGGGTCTTTCAACACCGTGGACGTCGTCGTCCATACGTTCAGCGCCGGAATCTGGGTGTCGCGGTCTAACAGCAGGATACGGCCGGCGCCCGACTTGATCGTGGGCAATATCGGGCCGAGGGCGCCCGCGTACACGTCCACCTCGCCGGCGTTGAAGCCGGCGGCCGAAGTCGCGCCGTCGGCGAACTTGATGGGCTGAATGTCTTTCTCGGTCAACCCGGCTTTAACCAGCGTGGCCAGGTATTGCGAATGGTTGTAGCCGCCGTAGTTATAGCCGACCTTGTGTCCTTTGATCTCCTGCACGGTATTGATCCCGGCACTTGTCCGCACTGCCGTGACGACCGGCGGATAGTCCTTCGAATAGAAATTGCGCCAGCCCGCGACAATACGCAGCGGTGTCGACTCTTTCGTCCATTCCGTGCGCGCGTTGGCCTGTTCGATCGTGAGCGACGTATCGCCCATATGGCCCAGATCGATCCGGTTGGCGTACAGCGCCGACAGGTTGGCGGCCGGCCCTGTCAGCAGCACCCATTCGATCTGGTAAGGCGTCCCGTTGACCACGCCCGATTTGCGGATCAACGCGGGAAAGGCCGGATCCTGATATGCAATGACGAGCTTCGTGCCCTTCAGGTCGGGCGTGGGCTGGGCTGCGGCCGTACCGGACACGGTCAGCGTGGCGGCGGCAAGAAGGACAGCCATGCCAGCGAATAATGATTTCTTCAGCGACATAAATACCTTGACTTAACGATTGAGAAAACTTCAGGACAGACTGAGCGAAAACTGTTTGAGCAAGTCGCGCTTGAGTGCGTTGAATTCGGGCGAGGTCACGTCGCGTTCGCGCGGCATATCGACTCGCGTTTCGTGGCAGATCCTGCCTTTGGAGAGAATCACGATGCGGTCGGCAAGAATCAGCGCCTCGTCCAGGTCGTGCGTCACGATGACGAGGCCGAACCGGTACTTGGCCCACAGCTTCAGGACCAGGCTCTGCATGCTGCGGCGGGTAAACGCGTCCAGCGCGCTGAAAGGCTCGTCCAGCAGCATGAGTTCCGGGCTGCGATAGAGCGCCCGAGCCACGGCAACACGCTGCGCCTGTCCGCCCGAGAGGCTGACGGGCCAGCTCTCCAGCTTGTCTTCGAGCCCGACGTCTTGCAGCGCGACACGGGCGCGCGCTTTTGCATCAGGCTTATGCGCGTCGTCCAGCAGCACGTTCTTCCACACGCGCAGCGCCTGTATCAGCCGCGGCTCCTGGAAGACGACGGAGGTGTTCTGCGTCACCTCGGTCCTGCCGCCCGAAACCGATTCGAGGCCGGCCAGCAACCGCAACAGCGTGGTTTTGCCCGTACCCGACGGGCCGACCAGCGCGACACACTCGCCCTTGCGGACCGTGAAGTCCACGTTGTCGAGCACCGCGTTTTCGCCGTAGCGTTTCCTGGCGCCGGACAGTCTTGCGACAACCGGCGCTGCGTCGTAATCAGGCTGATAGGCGAGCTCAGACATGCGCACCTCTCCAGACGAGGGCCTTGCGTTCGATGAAACGCAGCAGCGCGTCCACCGCAATGCCGAGCGCCGCATAGACGAGAATGCCGGCGATGATGATATCGGTGCGCTGGAACTGGTTGGCGTTGTTCAGAATGAAGCCGATGCCGGCGCTTGCATTGATCTGCTCCGCCGCCACGAGCGCGAGCAGCGAGATGGCTGCGGAATAGCGAACGCCGACGAGGATGCCGGGCAGCGCGGTCGGCAGAATGATGAGACGTATCTGATGCCCGCGCGTCAGGCGGAACGTGCGGCCGAGTTCCAGCAGCTTCGGGTCGATACCGCGTATGGCGTGGTACGTGCTGAGATACATGGGAGAAATCGCCGCGCCGACGATCAACGCGACTTTGGACAGTTCGCCGATTCCGAACCAGACGACGAAGATCGGCACCAGCGCAATGAACGGTATGGTCCGCAGCATCTGCAGCACCGTGTCGAAACCGCGTTCAGCGGACTTGCTGAGACCCGCCGCCACGCCCAACAGCAAACCCGCGCCGCCGCCGATCAGCAGCCCCAATGCCGCGCGCGCAAGCGATATCTTCAGCGCATCCTGCAGATCGCCGGACTGCCACAACTCCCGATAGGCCGTCAGCACCGATGCCGGCGCCGGCAGCACGAACTCGCTGACCACACCGAGTGTCGAGGCCAACTGCCAGAGCGCGACCAACAGCACCGGGACCGCGGCCCGCAACAGCGGCTCGCGCAGCGTCGCAAGCCGCAAGGTTGTCGCGACTGGAGCCGGTGCGGGAGTCGCCGTAAAAGTGGATTCTCTCGTAGACATATACGTCCTGAAACGTCCTGAAAAATGAAACTGACTACATGTTCGGAATGAACGAACTACTACTCAGGAGACCGTACCGAACGCGTCCGCATTCGCGACAGCGCTCGTCGCGGCATCGGCATAGCGGCTGGACGGTCGCGCGAGACCATAGTGGTCGCGTAACGTCGTGCCCTCGTACTCGCGGCGGAAAATGCCTTTGCGCTGCAACAGCGGCACGACGTGATCGACGAAGTCCGCGAGCCCTGAAGGGAATACGTCGGCGTTGAGGTTGAAGCCGTCCGCGGCGCGACCGGCGAACCAGCGTTCGATGTCGTCCGCAATGGTCTCCGGTGTGCCCACGATCATCCGGTGTGCGCCGGGATTGCGGTCGAGCAGATCGCGAACCGTCAGGTTCTCGCTTCGGGCCAGCAGCACCGTGGAGCGGATGAATCCGCGCGACACGTCGGCGCGATCGCCCTTGTCGATCAGGTCATAAGGCAAGGGCGCATCCAGTTGCAGATCGGCGGCGTCGATACCGAGAGCACCGGCGAATTTGGCGAGCTCGGCGCCGCGGTCGAGAAGCGCATCCATTTCGGCTTTACGCCGGCGCGCCTCGTCAAGGGTGCCGCCGATCACCGGGTAAAGGCCCGGCAGCACCAGCAGATGATCGGCGTGGCGTCCATGCGCGACGGCACGCGCCTTGATGTCCCGATAGAAATCCTGTGCGCCTTCGAACGTGGTCTGCGCCGTGAACACCGCATCCGCATGGCGCGCGGCCAGCGCAACGCCCGCCTCCGAGCCGCCCGCCTGCACCAGCACCGGCCGTCCTTGTGGACTGCGTGGCAGGTTCAGCGGCCCGCGCACCTGGAAGTGACGGCCGGCATGCGCGATGGCATGCACGCGCGCCGGGTTGGCATAGCGGCCGCTTGCGCGATCGGCGATCAGCGCATCGTCTTCCCAGCTATCCCACAGCTTCAGCACGACTTCGACGAACTCCTCGGCGCGCGCGTAACGCGCCTGCTTGTCAGGCGACTCTGCAATGCTGAAATTGGCGGCCGCTTCCGGGTCGTAAGTCGTCACGGCGTTCCAGGCGACCCGCCCGGCGCTCAGGTGATCCACCGAGGCGAAGCGGCGCGCAAGATTGAACGGGTCGTTGAAGGTGGTCGACGCGGTGCCGATCAGCCCGACATGTTGCGTCACGCCGGCAAGCGCGGTAAGCAGAACCGTCGGTTCAAGCGACTGCGCCGGCCCCTGTGCGTGCCCGCGCAGCGCCACCGCGTCGGAGAGAAACACCGCGTCGAGCTTGCCGCGCTCGGCGATCTGCGCGATGGTGGTGAAGAACCCGAGGTCGATGATCGACTTCGGATTGTCGAGCGTCCGCCAGCCGGCCGGGTGGCGTCCCGTGCCGGTGATGTTGGTATTCAGATGCAGTGTCCGTGCCGCACTCATGTTCCTGCTCCAATGCATTAGGTAGACCGGGCAAGCCGGTCAGTTCGCGCGACGCAGCGCCGCGAGGCGTTCCTCGCTGCGGCGATGGGTCGGTGTGTCGAAGTCGATGACATTGATCGACGCAATGCCGTCGCGTTCAAGTTGCCCGACGAGCTGCAACTCCCATGCGAGGTACGCCTCCATCTGCTGCGCGGCCTGCGCCGGCGCGTAGTGATATGGGCTGTACCAGGCATCGTCGTCGCCGGTCAGGTTGCCCTCGTCGCCGGCGGCCTGCGGCAGGCCGAG
The DNA here is from genome assembly GCF_031570135.1 of Paraburkholderia sp. USG1. Lineage (NCBI taxonomy): Bacteria > Pseudomonadati > Pseudomonadota > Betaproteobacteria > Burkholderiales > Burkholderiaceae > Paraburkholderia > Paraburkholderia sp. USG1. The sequence continues at coordinate 6,539 of NZ_JAMWXW010000037.1, forward strand.
CGCCAGCCAGCGCTGCGTACCGCCGAGCAGCGCCGCCACGCCTTCGCGCCGCTCGCGCAACTGGTTGGCCAGCAGGCTGGCGAGTACGCCATCGCTGGAAGTGAGGACGAGTTGCCGCGATGCGTCGTCGATCTGCTCCAACAGATCGTCCAGCGCGCTCGCCGCGACGAAGCGGGCCCCGGCGATATGCGCGCGGCGGAACGCGAGACTGCTGTCCACGTCCACCACCTGTGCCCTGCCCGCTTCGAGCGCCTGCGCAAGCTGGTCCGCTTCTATCCACTGCGTGCGGCCTGGCGTGCGGAATATCGGCAGCGGTTCCGGGCCGGTTTCGAATGCTGCGGAAGCATCGTCGTCGGCCAGCACGAACACCTGCAGATAACCCAGCTGCACGAGCCACGAAGCCGTCATGCGGGCGCGCACGCCGTCATCGTCGGAGAGCACCACGCGTGCGTGGAGCGTCCCAACGTATTCATCGGTTGCCTGCACCAGTTGTCCGCCAGGCGCCGAGCGCCAGCCGGCACGATGGCCCGCTTCGTATTCCAGAGGAGCACGCACGTCGAAACGGTAAAGCGTATGCGTGGCCGCTTCGCTTTCGAAACGGGCAAGCGTGGCACGGTCGATCTCGACCACGCCGGCTCGCGCCGCCGCGCGTTGCGCGAGCGTCCGCGCGCCGGCGAGCGCGGCTCCGTCGGGACGCGGCGCCGTGCTGATGCGGCCACGCTCGAGTTCGTATCCCGACAGCAGCCACGACATCGATCCTCCTGTCAGCGCTGCAACGGGATTCGGGATACCGGCATTGACGAGCGACTGCGCACCGAGAATGCTGCGCGTGCGACCCGCGCAATTGACCACGATCAGCGTATCGGGCGACGGCGCGGCCGCGAGAGCACGGTGAACCAGCTCGGCACCCGCGCATTCGACGCCGCCCGGTATGTTCATGGACTGGTATTCGGGGAATGGCCGACTGTCGAGCACCACCAGGTCCTCGCCTGCGTCCTGCAGTTGCTTGAGCGTAGGCGCATCGATATTCGGCGTATGCAGCCGATGCTCGATCACCTCGCCGAACGCCTTGCCAGGCACGTTGGTCCCGCTGAACACCTCGAAGCCGGCGGCATCCCAGCCGCTTACGCCGCCGTCGAGAATCGACACGTCCGTGTAGCCGAAGCTGGCCAGCAGTGCCGCGGCACGCGAAGCATATTCGCCGGCTTCGTCAACCAGCACGACCGGCGTGGTAAAACGCGGCACGAGCTGGCCGACGACAAGGCCAAGACGACCGACAGGCGCAATGGACGAATAGAACAGCCGGCGGCGCGCGGATACCCCTTCTTCGCGGACATCGAGAACGGCGAGCTCGCGCCGAGCGGCGAGCGCTGCGCGCAACGCGGAGGGTGTAATCAGCAGAATGGTTGAGTGGCTCATTGTCGGACTAACGGAACGTAATGAAATAGGGATAGCGAACTAACAGGCGGTGACTCAGAAGAATGCCGCGGTCGGCAGCGGAACACCGTTGATCGCATGGTTGCCAATCACCCTGGCTTTGTAGAGTCCGGGGTTGTGCGATGCGATCGTGCGGATATTTCTCCAGTGACGGTCCAGCTGCGCGGTCTGCCTCGCAGCGGACGCACCGCCCACATCGAAAAGCCGCGTGGCCGACTGAAGCGCGAGCTGGTCGATCACCACCTTCGCTTTCGCGCTGCGCAGCGCGGCTTCCACGAACAGCGCGTCGTCGGGCTTGCCGGCAATCGCGCTGTCGAACGCCTCGCCCAGCACACCGGCTGCGTTCAGCACCGCGGCCTCTGCGACGAAAGCCGCGCTCTGTAGCTCGCCCACGGTTTCCTGAAGCAGCGGATCGTCCGCAGGGCGCGATGCCACCGCATGGTAATAATTGCGTTCGCGCTGCAGGACCAGTTTCACCGCGTCCTTCGCGATACGGCGCAGAATGCCGGCGATAATCGTCGTGAGGTAGAGCTGTGCAAACGTGGCCTGATGCGTGACCTTCACATCGGCGGAGAGAACCAGAACGTCATTTGCCGCGACCTCGACGTCGGTGAACACGGTGGTGCCGCTCGCCGTCTGACGCTGCCCGATGCCGTCCCAGTCTTCCCGCACATCGACGCCCGGTTGCCGGACCGACACGCGCGCGCCGACGAATCGCCCGTCCGGCGTCTTCGCATTCACGATAATGTGGTCTGAATAGAGATTGCCGGTGCTGTAGTACTTGGTCCCTGTCAGGCGATAGGCGCTGCCGGTCGGCTCGAGCCGGGTATTGCCGTCACCGTCGCCGATATTCTGCGTACCCAGTTCGCTCGCCCCCAGACCGAAGAGTTCGTTGTCATGCACGAACTGGATCCAGCGTTGGTATTGCGGCAAATGACGGGCGCGCAGAGCCTTTTCGACGAAGGCGAAATGGTTGCGCAGAATGTGCGGGACGTTCGAATCGGCCTCGGCCAGATCCAGCACCAGTTCATATAACTGCGGCAGCGTCGCGCCCGCGCCGCCTTCGGCCTTCGGCACGCGGAACACGCCAAGGCGCGCGGCTCGCACCTGCGCGATCGCGTCGCGGGTATCCGCGTCTCCGCGATCACGGGCTTCCGCCCCGGCTGCGATCGCGGCCACGAGCTCACGCAGCGCTGCTGAGCCGGGTTGCACCGCGTCGGCGCGCAGATTGTCGGCCAGTTTCGAATCGGTCGTTCCCATCAACAAGACTCCCTGTGAATCAAATGAACGCGTTTGTCTGCACGGCTATCACGCAGACGCCTGCACCGGCACCGGCACCCTGAGGCCGGCCTGCTCCAGCAACGGCAGCACAGCCTCGCCGAAGTACGCGAGATCGGGTTCGAAATCGAAGAAGGTCAGTTGCACGCCGTCGATACCTGCCGCTTTCAGGCGCAGCAGATCTTCCACCACATGCTCAGGTGAACCGATGATCTGGATGTTGCCTCCAAGGACACGCTGCTCACGTTGGTGGCCCTTCCAGGCTTTCGCGTCGCTGCGGCGGCCCGTGAAGCCATCCACCGCGCCAAAATCGGCATGCGAGAGGATCGCGTCGTGATAGGCATGCGCCTCCCGCTCGGTCGGCCGGCAGACGATCGTCGGATTGATCAGCGTGCTTACCTGCCGCCCGTAAGCCTGCGCACGCGCCTGAACCTGCGCGGTGTGGGCCGGCAAGACCTCCAGCGCCGCGTCGATCTGCGCGCCCGCCGAGCTCGTGATGAAGATCAGGTCGGAGCGTTGCGCCGCGTAGTCGATTCCGGCGGGCGAACTCGTCGCGTTGACCAGCACGGGCCGGCCGAAGCGCGGCTTCGGTGAAACGAATGCGTTGCGCGTGCGATACCACTTGCCGTCGAACGTCAGGTTGTCGTCCAGCGACCAGAGCTGCTCCATCAGGTCGACGAATTCCCCGGCCATCTCGTAGCGCAGGTCGTGCTCGAAGTGGCCTTCGCGGCCGAACATCTCGGCCTCGTCGACCGAATGGCCGGTGACCATGTTCAGCCCCCACCGGCCGCCGGAAATATGATCGAGCGTTGCGCCGAACTTCGCGAGATGCAGCGGATGCCAGCCGCCGTAAAGAATATGCAGCGTCGAGATCAGCAGGATGCGGTTCGTAATGGAAGCCAGCGACGCGATCGTGATGAACGAATCGAGCGAGTCGCGACGGTAGCGCGTCGTCCCGCCGTGACCGTCCTTGCCGAGCCACTGCGCGAGACCGAACACGAGGTCGAAGCCGAGAGCCTCCGCCTTGCGGGTCAGCCGCGCGTTGTAGTCGAAGGTCCAGTCGGTCGTGCGCGGCAACGTCGACATGGACCACCCGCCGCTCTGGATCGGCAGGAACAGGCCCAGCATCAGAGGCTGGGAGAGCGCCCGCGAAAGCGGGCTATCGGGAAAACTGGCGGGAGACAAAGTCGACATGGGACACCGCATTAAAAATGGACGTGGAGAGTCATCAGGCTTCGTGCACTGACGCAAGCGACGAATAGGCGGCCATTGGCCATCTGAAAGAACTGGCGACGGGTGATCAAGTCAGGCACTCCTCGTGGTTTCGGGTTGCGGCTCGCCGTCCGCGTTGACGGCCTGCGCCGCGCGGCGGACCGGCCACGCAATGTCTGCAACGGCTACGCGTGCCGAAGCGGCGCTGCCGTACAGGTGACAGGCCACGGCATGCGAGGCGCCGACCGTGAGCAGTGCAGGCGGCGTTTCGCTGCACACCGGTTGCGCATGCGGGCAGCGTTGCTGGAACCGGCAGCCGCGCGGCGGGGCGAACGGATCGGGCAGCTCCGCAGACGAAGCCGCGGGCAACTGCGCGCCACGCGTCGGAATCGAGTCGATTAGCAATTGCGTATAAGGGTGTGCTGCGTGCCGCCAGAGGTGATCGGCCGGCAATATCTCGACGATCTGACCGAGGTACATGACAGCGATCCGGTCGGCCAGATAGCCCACCGCCGCGAGGTCGTGACTGATGAACAGGCAGGTGATCGCGCGCTCGCGCTGCAGGTCGGACAACAGGTTCAGCACCTGAGCCTGGAGCGACACGTCCAGCGCGGAAACGGGTTCGTCGCAGATCAGCACATCCGGGTCCAGGCTCAGCGCACGGGCGATATTGACGCGCTGGCGCTGACCGCCCGACAGTTCGTGCGGCATCCGCTCCGCGAGCGCCGGGGCGAGGCCCACCTGATGCAACAGCGCATCCACGCGCTCGCGCCGTTCCGCGGAGGTTCCGATCCGGTGGACTTCGAGCGGCAGCGTCAGGGTCCGGCGCACGCTCTTGCGCGGATCGAGTGCGCTCAACGGATCCTGGAAGACCATTTGCATGCGCCTGCGCCACGCCAGCCACTGCCGCCGCGTGAGACGGCCGAGGTCCTGGCCGTCGAGCCGCACGGCGCCCTCGGCCGGTTCGATCAGACGCACGATCGCCTTGCCAAGCGAGCTCTTGCCGCAACCGGATTCGCCCACGAGGCCGAGCGTTTCACCGCGCCCTACGTCGAGTGACAACTGATCGACGGCGCTCAGCACGCCGCGCCGTGTCTTGTAGCGAACGCTCAGGCGGTCGATCTCAAGCAGCATCGCTCCTCCTGTCGTCTGTCCCGATGCTGGCGACGCACGCATCGAGAACGCAGCGAACGCCGCCGTCGCCGAGCTGCCGCCACGCCGGGTCGGCTTCGCGGCATGCTGCATGCGCGAGTTCGCAGCGCGGCGCAAATGCGCACCCGCCTGGCGCCACGCCCGGCGCGGGAACCGCACCGGCAATCTCGGCGAGCCGCGCGCGTGAACCGCCGCGACGCGGCCTCGCTTCGAGCAGGCGTTGGGTATAGGGATGCCGCGGGTCATCGAACAGCGCGGCTGTTGGCCTCTCCTCGATCTTGCGGCCGGCATACATGACCGCGACACGATGAGCAAGCTGCCCGACAATACCGAGGTCATGCGTGATCAGCAGCAACGCCATGCCGGTCTGCTGCTGCAGCGTCGCAAGCAGCGCGAGGATCTGCGCCTGGATGGTCACATCCAGCGCGGTCGTTGGCTCATCGGCAATCAGCAGTCGAGGCCGGCCGGCCAGCGCCATTGCGATCAGCACGCGCTGACGCATGCCGCCCGAAAGCCGGTGCGGGTAATCGTCGACACGCCGCGCCGGCTCGGGAATACCGACCTGGCGCAGCAGTTCGAGCGTTTCGCTGCGCGCGGCCCGTCCAGAAAGTCCACGATGCAGTTTCAACGCCTCGCCGATCTGTCGTCCGATCGTGCGGACCGGGTTGAGCGCGGCCAGCGGATCCTGAAAAATCATCCCGATGCTGCCGCCGCGCAGCCGTCGCCACGACTCTTCGGGCAGGCGCAGCAGGTCGGTTCCGGCGAAATGCAGGCGCGTCGCATCGACACGGGTACTGGATGTGTCGAGCAGTCCCATCAGCGCCAGCGCGGTCGTGGATTTGCCGCAGCCGGACTCGCCGACCAGCGCCAGCGTCTCGCCCTCGCGGATGCCGAACGACAACCGGTCAACCGCCGTCGCGGGCGCACGGCCGCGCGCCGTGGAAAACGCGACGCTCAGGTCCTCGACCTCCAGCAGCGCCGCGCCGCTCACAGCGTTCTCCTGCGACGCGGATTCGCGAGGTCGTTCAGACCGTTGCCAATCAGGTTGAGGCTCAGCACCGTAACCAGCACCGCGCAGCCCGGCAGCGCGGTCATATACCACGCTGTCTGCAGCGCCTCGCGGCCCGATCCGATCATGCTGCCCCACGTGATCACGTTGGGGTCGCCCAGGCCGAGAAAAGACAACACGGCTTCGGTCAGGATTGCATTGCCGGCGAGGATCGAGACCATCACGATGGCCGACGTCGCCACGTTGGGCAGCACATGGGTGAATACGATGCGTGGCCGGCTCATGCCGACCACGATCGCGGCCTGCACGAATTCCGCACGGCTCACGCGCAGCGCCTCGGCCCGCACGAGCCGCGCAACCTGCGGCCAGTTGGTCAGCGCAACGCCCAGCACGATGGTCGCCACGCTCGGATGAACCACCACCACCATCACGATGGTGAACAGCAGCGCGGGCATGGTCTGGAACAGCTCGGTGATCCGCATCAGCACGTCGTCGACGAGGCCGCCGTAAAATCCGGCCACCGCGCCGATCAGAAGGCCAGCCAGCGTGGCAAGCAGTCCGGCCGCGACGCCGATCTCGAGCGACACCCGCGCACCGTACGCGATGCCGCTGAACATGTCCCGTCCCATCATGTCGGTGCCGAGGGGAAAGGCCCGGTCCGTTCCCGGCCAGGTGAACGGCGTCCCGACCATGTCGAGCGGATCGTTATGGGTGAAGTACGGAGCGCCGAGCGCCAGCACGGCTATCGCGACAAGCAGCAGCGCGCCGATCGCGAGGCTCGGTGCCTGAGTCATGCGGTGCCAGAGGCGTGAGCCCGGTCTCGTCAGCAGGAGCTCGCTCATCGCTGCGCCTCGATACGTGGGTCGAACCATCCGTAGGTGAGATCCACCGCCAGGTTGACGACGAGCACCAGCACCGAACTGAAGAACAGAATGCCGAGCAGCAGGTTCAGGTCGCGTGAAGCGACGGCATCGAGGGCAAGCTGGCCCAGACCCGGCCAGCTGAACACCGTCTCGATCGCCACCGAACCGCTGAATAGCGCGCCGAACTGCAATGCGGTCATCGTGACGATTGGCAGCAGTGCATTCGGAACCACGTGCGACGTGATCGTGGCGAGCCGCGACACCCCTTTGGCTCGCGCGGTACGGACGAAATCGAGTCCTGCCACCTCCAGCACGGAGGCGCGCATCAGCCTTGCATAGATGGCAAGGTAATAGGCGGCCAGACAGAACACCGGCAGCACCATGTGCGCCGCGATATCGCTGACGTGAGCCCAACCGGTCGCGGCAACGCCGGGCGTAGTGATGCCCCCTGCGGGCAACCAGTGCAGATGGGCGGAGAACAGCACCATCAGCATCAGGCCGAGCCAGAACAGCGGTGTGGCGAAGCCCAGTGTCGCCAGAACGGAGACCACGACATCGATCCAGCGCCGGCGCGACACTGCGGCCACGGTTCCCGCAAGGCAGCCGAACAGCAGTGCAATCACGAGCGCGCCCACCATCAGCAGCGCGGTGGCAGGCAGGCGCCCAAGGATCAGGGACAGCACGGATTCGTTATAGCGGAACGACCAGCCGAGATCGAGATGGGCGAGCCGGTTGAGGTAGGCAAAAAACTGTAGCGCGAGCGGCTGGTCGGAGCCGAACTGGTGACGCAGCGCCGCCAGATACTCCGGCGTGGCGCCGCCGGCCTCTCCCGCCATGACGTCGGCCATATCGCCCGGCGCCAGTCTCAGCCAGAAGAAATTCAGTACCCCGATGAACACGACGAGCGGCAGCGCCTGGAGCAGCCGGCGCACCGGATAAGGCAACGAACGCCGACGCTCGCCGAGCGCCGCCGGCAGCGTACGAACCGGCAGATCAGCCATGACCGGCGGCACCGATACTCACGTCGTTCAGCGACGCGTAGACGCCGATCGGCGTCGTGTTGACGTTCTGCAGGTTCCTTGAATAGATGCGGAAGAACTTCAGCTCGGCCAGCGAGATGGATGGCAGGTCACGCTGCGCCACCACCTGGAGCTGATGAATCGCCTGCGTCCGTTTCTGCGGATCCTGCTCAGTCTGGATTGCCTCGACAACCCGGTCCATCTCCGGCGATGCATAGCCCGAACCGTTGCTCCACGGCGCGCCGCTGATGATGTTCTTCGACCAGAAGCGGCGGATCACGCCGATCTGCGGATCGGCGAACGCCGCATAGAACACGTTCATCGTGTCGAAGTCGTGGTCGGTGTAGATCTTGCGCAAATAGGTCGGCAAATCGTAATTGACCAGCGTGACCTCGACACCGACGCGCTTGAGCTGCTGCTGGATGAACTGTCCGGCCCGCTGGAAGTCTTCGCCATACGTATGGTTCAGGTGATTGAAGCGCATCCGGACACCGTCCGCTCCCCGCGGGAAACCCGCGGCGTCGAGCAGCGCCTCGGCCTTTTGCGGATCGTAGGGATACTGGGGCGTATCCGCTGTGTAGAAGCGTGTCTGGTAACTGGGCACGGGGCCCGTCGCCGGGGTCGCGAAATCGTAGAACACGGTCTTTGTCAGCAGCTTCAGATTGATTGCATGAGCGATCGCCTGGCGCACGCGCACATCCTGGAAGCGCTTCTGACGCAGATTGAAGTCCATGAAGAACATCGGCGCATTCGAGCGCCAGCCCTTCGTATCGACGATGAGATTCGGGTTCTGCTCCAGCCGGTGCGCTTCGACCAGCGATACCGGCGTAAGCGGCGCGTATTGCACGCTGCCGTTCTGCAACGCGATGCTGCGAGCGCTCGCATCGGGAATGATCCGGAATATCAGTTCGTCGACGCGCGGCCTGCCCTTGTCCCAGTAGTCCGGATTCTTCACGAGGCGAATGTAGTTGCCCCGGTTCCATTCCTTGAAGACGAAGCCACCCGTGCCGACCGGCTTCGCGTTGTACGGATTGGCCAGCGGATCGGTCCCGGCGTAAAGGTGCTTCGGGAAAATGAACGCCGACGAGGTATCGAGATACGACCAGATCACCGGGGACGGTTGCGCCAGCCGGAACACCGCGGTATGCGGATCGGGCGTGTCGACCGCGATGATCTGCGCGAAGGTGGGCCGCGCGATCGGATGAACCTTCTTCGATACTTCCATGATCGAATACTGCACATCCGCCGATGTGAACGGCGTTCCATCGTGCCACTTCACGTCGTCGCGCAATTTGAACGTGATCGTGCGCTGATCGGCCGACTCCACCCATGAAGTGGCAAGTTGCGGCACCGGACGGAATGCTTCATCGTAAGTGATGAGCCCGTCGAACAGGTTGCTCGACACGACATTGGTCGGATTCGCCGGCGTTGAGCCGGCTGCGAGGCCGGCGGGCTCAGGCAGCGTGTTCGCAACGAGCGTGGTGCCGCCGCCCGGCGCCGGCGCAGCAAACGCAAAGTCGGCAAGAAGGCCGCCGCCCGCAAACGCACCAGCCCCGATCAGAAATTCCCTGCGAGTAGTCATAGCTGAAATCGTAATTTATATAGGTATCCTAGATATAAGGCGGAAACCCGCCATCCAGGCAGCCAGAAGTTCCGGCCCTAACTTCGAGCCGGATCACCGATGCGATCCACCACCGTAGATTCGGGCGGTCAGTTCGATTCCGACCCGCTACGCCCTATTGCCGGTACAATATTTAGAAATTTCGGAAGAATAATTCCGTTTTATTGTAGAAGGCTGCCCCAGCGGCCCCAACCAAGCAATTCATATATGCAAATCTGCACAACGTGTCCGTTGTTGACGCATTTCGCCGGCTCCCGGCTCGCGCCCGTCTTTTCAGAATCCCGCTGATCATGGCCACTGTCACCACCAACGAGGGAAGTGCCGAACGGCGCGAGGCGGACTCCGGCGCGCTCGCCAGAGGGCTGAACATTCTTTCCCGGCTGAACGAGGCAGCGCGGCCGCTGAGCCTGCAGGACATAGCGGAAAGTGTGGGCCTGCCCACCACCACATGCCACCGTCTGCTGCAGTCCCTCGACCTTGCCGGCTATGTGTACCGGGAAGGCTCGCTCTATTGCCCGACCCCGCGGGCGGCCTGCCCGCTTCCGCTGGAACACCCGCTGAACCGGTTGCGCCGCGACACCGCGTCGCTCATGCGCGAGTTGCAGGAGCGGCACGGCCCGTCCGTGCTGCTCATAGCTTTCCTTGGAGATCACCGGGTGACGGTGGAATGTGTCGCGGGGAATTACAGCGTCACGCCGTATTTCGACACCACGGTTACGGCGCCGCTACACGCGTCCGTGTCGGGCAAGATATTGTTGAGTGACCGCACAGATGAACAACGCGACGCAATGCTTGGCCAGGCGCCCTACTCCGCCCGCACGGAATTGACTATCCGCGATCGCGCGGCGCTCTATGATGAACTCGAAGAGGTACGAAAGCGCGGATGGGCGACCAACCAGAATGAAAACGTGATTGGCATATGCGCCGTGGGCTCACGGCTCGCGGCTCCGTCCGGCCGGGCCTTGGGAGCGATCGTGCTCACCGGGCCGAGCCGCTTCTTCAGCAAAGGCTTCGACACCATGCGTGACGATCTGCTGCAGGCTTGCCAGATGCTGAATTCGACCTCGCATGCCATCCGTACGATGACGCAGCTTCTTGGGGTCTAGGCCGATTCAGGGAACCGGAGTCGCACACGTCGAGTGAACGGCTCCGGATTAGACGCACGTTCAGATCGCGCGCTAGCCAGTAGATAGCAGCCGCGCAACCTGATCCGATTTTGTCTGCACGGCGATATCTTTCGCCGTCATGCCCCGATTGTCCTTCAACGCCCGATTCGCACCGCGCGCGATCAGCAGCCGCACGGTATCCGCGCGATCGTATCCGGCGGCCCACATCAGCGCGGTGAGATCGTTCTTGTAGGTGCGGTTTACATTGACCCCGGCATCGAGCAACTGATTTACAACCTTCGTTTGCCCCTGACCGGCGGCGTACTCCATTGCGGTTTTACCGATGCGGTCCGTGGCAAGAGGATCCGCGTCATGCGCCAGCAGGAGCGCGACGATTTCATCGAAGCCTCCATACGCCGCAGCCATCAACGGTGTAACGCCCGGCGCATTCGCGTGCCGGACGTTCGCGCCGTGGTCGATCAGCATGCGTGCCGTAGCCGCATCGCCTCGTTTGCACGCGGTGATCAACGGAGTGTCGCCGATGCGGTTCATGGCGTCCACCGCCGCGCCGCGCTGGAGCGCCGCGAGAGCCGACGGCTGGTCGCCGTCTTTCGCGGCCGCCAGCAACTGCCTGTTTGTTTCTCCATCGCCCTGCGCATGGGCGGGCAGGCACGCACCCAATGCGCCCGCGAGCAGCGCGACAGTCGCAACGGTACGGGTGAGAGTCTCTTTCACGGTATCTCCTCCCTGCTACTGGAGATTGTTGATATACGCGGCCAGATTGCGAATGTCGTCGTCGGTCAGATTGCGCGTCACACTGGTCATATTGCCGGCGTCGTTGGTTCGCGTGTGCGAGCGGAAGTCCTGCAATTGCTTGACGATGTATGGATACAGTTGACCCGAGACGCGCGGAATCTCGTTCTGGCCGGCAAAGCCGCCCAGGTGGCACATGGTGCATAACACCTCGGCCGCTTTCTTCCTTCCGGCTTCGATGCTGGCGTTATCCGACTTGAACGGAACGGACACTGCCTTTTGCGCGGCAAAGTAGTCGGCCAGATCCTGCATGTCCTCACGCGAAAGGTTGGCCGCCATCGGCGACATGCGCGGGTCGCTGCGCCGTCCTTCCTTGAAGTCCTTGAGCTCCAGATAGATATAGCGCGCGGTTTGACCGGCAAGAATCGGATAGTCCGGGTTCGTCGAATTACCCATCGGCCCATGACAGGCCACGCACACCTGCGCCTTCGCCTTGCCGGCCTCGGCGTCGGCGTGCGCGTTCAACGGCAGCCATGCGGCGGCGAACCAGCCGCACAGCACTGCCGTCCATGAGCGGCGCGCCCGCCCCGGCGTTCCCCGCAGCGTCGGCATCGTCATGGCAACGCGAAGACGAGCACGGTGTTGCCGCGCTTGAAGTCGAGCTGCGTATTGCCGCCCGCCGCGACCGCGATGTACTGCTTGCCGTGCACCATGTATGACACCGCGGGCGCATTGACGCCGGCGCCGCACTGGAACTCCCAGAGCTTCTTGCCCGTGGCGGAATCGAATGCGCGGAACAGGCCGTTGCCTTCGCCGTTGAATACGAGGCCGCCCGCCGTCGTCAGCACGCCGCCGATGAGCGGCTGTTCGGTCTTGTAGTCCCACGCGACCTTGCCCGTATCGACGTTCACGGCGGACAACTTGCCCCATTGCTGTTCGGACGCGATCGTCTTGAACGCGCCGCCCAGCCACAGCTTGCTGCCGCCCGGATAGGCGGCGTCCTCGACCTGATACGTCATCGGCTGATGCAGATTGGCCGCATACACGAGACGCGTGTGCGGATCGAATGCCATTGGCGACCACTCGACTCCGCCGTTCGCGCCAGGCAGCATCCGCGCGCCGGCGGCGGTCGGCAACGTCCACATGTTCTCCTGCGGAATCATCGCCTGCGAATAGCGGATCAGCCTTCCGGTGGCGCGATCGTGAACGTACACGTGACCGGTCTTGCCGCCGTGCACCACGCCCGGAATCATCTTGCCGTTGTTGTCGCGCACGTCGATCAGCATCGGCGGGCTCACGGCGTCCAGGTCCCACACGTCGTGCGGCACATACTGGTAGTGCCATTTGTATTTGCCGGTGTCCAGATCGATGGCGACGAGCGAATCCGTATAGAGGTTGTCTCCCGGCCGGATTGCGCCATACAGGTCAGGCGAAGGATTGCCGACCACGAAGAACACCGTATGCGTCTGCCGGTCGATTGCGGGCGCCATCCACACGCCGCCGCCGAGCGTCTTGTAGAAGTCGCCGCCTTTCTCGGCCAGCTGCCTTTTCTCGGCATCGATGTCGCGTTTCTCGTCGCGGCCGGTCGCGTCCTTCGTAGCCCACACGCCTTCCTGGCCGGTTTCCGGAATCGTATAGAAGGTCCACAGCAATTGACCCGAGTTTGCGTCGAACGCCTTGAGGAAACCGCGAATGCCATATTCGCCGCCGTTCGTGCCGATCAACACCTTGCCGTCGACCACCGTCGGCGCCATCGTTTCCGAGTAGCCTTCATCGGGATCGGCGATCTGCGTTTGCCACAACACGCTGCCGGTTTTTGCGTCGAGCGCGACGAGCTTCGCGTCGAGGGTGCCCATGTAAAGCCGGTCGCCGGCTATGGCTACGCCGCGATTGTTGGGCCCGCAACAAAACGTCGTGACCGAGCCCATCTTGTGTTTGTAATGCCAGAATTCCTTGCCCGTTACTGCGTCGACCGCATATACGTGATTGAACGAGGTGGTAATGAACATCACGCCGTTCGATACGATCGGCGCCGTTTCCATCGACTCGTTGACGGCTGTCTGGAATATGAAAGCCGGCCGGAGTTTCGACACGTTCGTTTTGTTGATTTGTGCACCACGGTAGTACCGCGTCTGCGCGTACGAACCGTTCGAAAGCAGCCAGTCGTTCGACGTGGTGGCCGCCCTGTCGAGCTGTTCCTGGCTCACGGGCTGCAGCGTCGAGGGCACGGGCGAGGTCGTCGTGGTCGAACTGTTCTGAACTTCGTCCGCGGCATACGCAGCGGGCAAGCCGAATGCGATGGCGAGCAGAGGAAGACCAATAGCGTCTGGAATGCGAATGAATGGCATGAGCGTCTCCTTGGCTTTTTATTGTTCAAGAATTTCAGCGCTGGAGTGCGGCATTCATCCACGCAAGCGACGGCGTAGAAAAGCAGGATGGCACAACCCTCTCAAACAACAAAAGCGTACGATTTAGAACCGTTGATTGCTTTGTCAGAATGGGTCGGCTGCGCATGGATGGGTGGAGGGAATGCTCTCTTCCCCAAAAGGCCGGCTCGCTTAAGCGTAGGCTAAACGCTCGGGATTTTCCAGACTCTCAATGGGTTTTGATGAGCATTTTAGTAAGCATGGCTTCACACATATGACGAGTTCGCAGATCTGCCGGTCACGCGACGCGTGGCCCAACGGAACTCCGGAGCGAATCGCCAGACGAGCAGCAACAACGCAAGCAGTGCGGGACACCAGCGCAAGTCGGTCGGCACCGGTTCGCGGTGCGCGAATCGCACATCGAGCATGGCATCGCTCAAGGCCGCGGCACCCAACAGGCGGCGGTATCCGAAGCCGATCTGAGCGGCCACCGCAGCAAGATAATGCCCGTGCAATGCGGACAGTTCCTCGTGGCTTTCCGCCTGCGTTGCGGAACCCGGCAGCGGTGGAGCCTGGATCACATCGTCCGCCTGCCAGTAGCCGCTACGCTTACCGTCGGCATCGGTGTGCGGAATGGGCGCGGCCTGATCACCGCCGACGCCGATCAGCCAGCCCTTGACCTGAGCAGGGTTGATGTCCCGCGCCGGCGCATCCGAAGGCAGCACCGGCGGCGCCTCCTGGCCATCGGTGACGAACACCACGGCCGCGCCATGACCGACGTCCTGCGCCACGCGGACCGCTGAATAGACGCCGCCCTCGGCAATGCGGCTCCAGTTAGTCCAACGCATGTGCCAGTCGATCCTGTCGAGCGACGAAAGCAGCGCGTCATAGTTGCCGCAGACTTCGACCGGCGGCAGCAACAGCAAGGTCCGCTGACCGGTGAACACACTCCAGCCGACCTTCGAGCCGCACGGCAATCGTCCGATCGCGTCGCGCATCGCCGCCCGCGCGAATACCAGCCGGCTCACCGGCACGCCATTCAGCGCGACGTCTTCGACGTACATGCTCTGCGTAATGTCGAAGGTGACGATATAGCTGAAGGTATCGCGCGGCAGCACCACGCGGGGCATGGCGACCGCAGCGATCAGCAACAGCAGTGCCGCAGATGTCGCCCAGTGCCGTCCGCGGGAAAACCCACGCGTCCACTCGAGCAAGCTCATGGCAGATCCTTGCTCTGCGGATCGCTGACCTTGACGTTGTGCTGCGACTTGACCTCGGGCGAATCGTTCGAGGCGTGCATTTCAGGGGCGAGCCACAGCGCCCGTTCGAGGTTGTAGCGTGCGTCCCAGTCGTCCGGTGCCGCGCGCAGCAACGTACGGTAGCGTGCCTTCGCTTCCTCGATCATCGCGACCGACTGCACTGTGCCGGACCGGTTGTTGCCCAAACTCTCTCTCAGGTACATGTTGCCGAGATCGAACAGCGCGGCGCGCCCGATCTCGTCGAGGTGTTCGTCGCGGATCAGATCCTCGAAGAGCGGGCCGGCCGTATCGTAGATACCGGCGTTCGACAGCGCGACGGCACGCGCGAGTCTGACCTCGCGGAAGTCGCCGCCGCCGTTGCCGCGTTCGCCGCGTTCGTTGCGCGGGGCGCCTGTCGCGCCGCTTTTGCCCGCCGCTTTGCCTGTTTCACCCGCTGCTGCGGCCATCGCCTGATCGACGTGCTGCGCGTGCTGCAGGCGAGCCCAGTCATACGCCGCGACACCAGCGCAGCACAGCGCGACAGTCGCGAAGATCACATGAATGGATAAGCGTTTCATGACCAGGCCCGCACCTGAAGCAACCGCAAAGTCAGCAGGAGCGCACAAGCCGACAGCGCCACCGCGAAACAATACGGGCTGAGATCCTGTCGCGGCAGACGCTCGACAAACGAAGTCCGCGCATTCTGCTGCCGGTTGATCTCCGCCATCGCGTCCTTCATCGCCCGCGCGTTACCGGCCTGAAAAAGCCGGTAGGGTGTCTTCAGCGAGAGAAAGTAGCGATGCAGTTCGGCTTCGGCCGAAGACTCATTCGCGGGCACCGCGGCGTTCAGATCGGGACTGTAGGTGCCGCTACGCAAGTAGATAAAGTAAAGCGCGATCTGGTTGCGCATTAGTCCATCCTGGATGAGCCGCCGTACCTGCGTGTCGAGTCTCGCGCCGCCGTCCGAGACGAGAACGATCGCCCGGCGGCCCGAGGAGGCCCGTCCATTGAACTCGCCGATCGCCGCCAGCAGCCCACGGTCGAGTTGCGTGTCCGGCATGCCGCGACCCACCGCCGTGCCCGCAATTGCCGCCTCGATTGCACGCAGGTCGTAGGTGAACGGCATCGCAAGCACGGGGCTCGTGCCGAACATCATGAACGCGAGCCGGTCGTTGGGCCGCTGCGCGACGAAGTTCGTCAATGAAGCACGCGCCACCTTGTTCTTCGACTCGCCCGCCGGCGACTCCACCCCTTTGCTGTTCATCGTTTCGTCCATGCTCGCACTGCGATCCATCAGGATCAGAATCTGGGCTCCGCTGCCCGTACGCAGCACCTGCCGCTGCGAGCGTCCCGGACCGGCCAGGCCGAACACGATAGCCGCCATCGCCAGCACCGCACTGCTCCGCCCGATCAAGCCGATCCATTGTCCGAGGCGATCGTCCGGAAGCCACGCGACCCAGGAGAAGGCGAGCGTGTCGCCGCGCCGTCGCAGCAACGGCAGCGCGGCCAGCGGCAACAGCACGAGCAGCCACGGATAGGCAAAGTCGAACACCGTGTTCATCGCTGATGGCGCTGCTCTGCGCGATACAGTGCGCGGCATAGCCCCCGCAACGGATAAGGCGCTAACGCCGGTGCGGGCGTGAAGAACCGTTCGCCGGATTGCTGATAGAACTGTTCGAGCTGCGCGTGTAGCGGCTGCAAATACGGCGCTCGCGCAAACAGGCTGGGCAGGGAACCCGCGTGAACGACATGGCCCGCCGTTTCGTTCAGCGCGCGGTGCAGATACAGCCACGCATCTGCGGACGTGTCGGCGTTCGGCCCGTCCATGCGCCGCATCTGCTGCCAGGCGCGCGCGAAAGGCAACCGCGCCGACTCACGCCAGTTGCGCCACAGCCACCAGCCGACCCACGAAAGCAACGTCAGCAGCAACAGGCCGAGCGCGAAAGCCGCCTGCCTTCGCAGCGGCGCGGTCGGCGTCAAGGGAGCCTGCCGGTCGGGCCGCATCGGTTGCAGATCGCCGGCGTCGAAGGCATCGGCGGAGGTTATCGGACCGACGCTGAGCGGCCACTCCGCAACCTGCAGCGTCGCGCCGGATGCGGAGGTCAATGTCAAGGCCGGCAACGCAATCCGGGTGAGCGTGGGCGCGACGTTGACGATCTGATAGTCGATTGCCATCCACCGGCGACCTTCGGCATCGGTTTCGATCCGGGCAGGCCGCCGTTCGAGCCACGCGCCGGTGCGGCCTATGGAAGGCGGCGCGACCGAACCGACATCGTTGCCGCCGGCGCTCAGGAGGATGCGTTGCGTGACGATATCGCCGAGCAGATGGCCGAATGCGCGCGGCTCCTGAACCGTCGGCTGAAGGACATCGCCTGAGCCGGCAGCGACGCTCATCGCCGGCGCTAATGCCAATGCCAATGTCAACGCGAGTGACGAGACAAACCTCGTTGCGCCGGACGCCTCGCACAGCGACCTTCCCGATCTGCCAATGCCGCGCCCGTCAGGTCTCATGCGATCGTCTCCAGAAAGTAGCGCGACATCGCCTCCGGATCAAAAGCGCTCTCGACATAAAACGGCTGGATGCCGCGTTTGCCGAACATGTTCGCGAGTTCCGCGCGCCGCCGCGCGACAGCCTCGCGCCAACGCTCGCGCACGCTGCCGCGCAGCCATAGCGTGCGCTGCCGGGCGGACTCTGCATCGTTGACCGCGAGTAGCGAACCGCCGTTCGGCGGGGCGATTTCAGCGGTGTCCCAGACTACTATCGGGACCACGCAGGCGTGCACCAGCAAATCGAGTGCGGCCGGCAATTCCGCGAGCGGCCAGTGAAAATCCGAAACGAGGAAGATCAGTGCCTGCCGTCCGGCCAGCGCCGAAGCGGCGCGTTGCAGCCCGGCAATACCACCGCTTCCGGCGGCGGCGCTCGCGCTCTCGCTCTCGCGCAACATCGTCGCGAGCAGGTTGCCGACGCCCCGGCCATATCGCGCCGGCATGAAAAGATCGTCGCGCGCGCGGGTATCGAAGGCAAGCATGCCCAACGGATCGCCGACACGGAATGCGCTGTATCCCAACGCTTCGACAAAATCCGCGGCAACCTGCAACTTCGTCTGGCGCTTTCCGAAGTGCATCGACGCCGAGACATCGACGATCACCTGCACCGGCACCGCGGCGCGCTGCAGGTGAACCCGCACCAGCCACTCCGAGCGCGCGGCGCGCACGCTCGCGCGCAGATCCAGGCGGCGCGGATCCGGGTAGTCGAAGAGACGCCCGTGCATCGCGAATTCCTGGCCGGCGCCGAAGCTCGATCCCGGATGCGAGCCGGGACGAAATCCGCCTGCGCGCATCGGCAACCGGTAGTGAAATTCCGCTGTCCCGTTCATGGTTCAGGGTACGGCCAGCCTGTTCATGATTTGCGCCATGAGCGCTTCAGCGAGTTCCTGGCGGCGCAGTTCATAGATCGGCGTGAAGAACACACGATGCCCGAGCGCGGGCATCAGCACGGCATGAATATCTTCCGGAACCAGATGCGAGCGGCCGGCCAGCCACGCCACCACGCGGGCCGCGCGCAGCAGCGCGCTCATGCCCCGAGGGCTTGCGCCAGCCAGAATCAGCCGATCCATATCGACGCCGTCGAGCGCAATGCCGAAACGCTGCGGCGTTTCCGTGGCCTGCCAGATGTCCAGAACATAGCGCTCGATCGTTTCACTCGATTGCACGCTCTCCTGAATGGCCGCGCCGACCTGGTTCAACTGTTCCCACTGAACGATCGCAGGCGGGAGCCGCGCAAGCAGGCTGTCGACGTCATGGAACGCCGCGTCGAATACCAGCGAGCGCCGCACGTCGGGCTCGGTCGGCGTGGGCATGCCCAACTCGAACAGGAAGCGATCGCGCGCCGCCGATGCAAGCTCGAAGGTCTCTTCCTTCTCGACCTTGTTGCGGTCGGCGAACACCGTCATGTGCGGAAAGCGATATTCGCGATCGAACGCCCGCACCGAACGCTCCGCCATCGCGCGCAGCAGCAGCGACTGAACCTGGGGACGGGCGCGATTGATCTCGTTGAAGAAGAACGTGGTGAGCCGCTCGCCGTGTCGAAGCAGCGGACCGGGATCGATTCGCGGCCTGCCCTCGGCGTCGACGTACGTGTGATAGACGAGATCGCCCGGCATCAGGTCGATGGTGCCTTCCACGCGCTCGAACTCGCCTCCCACCACCCGCGCAAACGCGCGCAACACGGTCGTCTTGCCGACCCCGACGCCGCCTTCGAGGAGCACATGGCCACGGGCAAACAACGCGACGGTGATGAGACGGATGGTCTGCGGCTGGCCGATCACGACTCGCGAGACTTCGTCTTCGATCTGCAGTGCATGCACGCGCCAGTCCTGAAGCAGTTCGCCAGCACCCATCGATGCAATCCCCTATAGCAGGCAATCAGGCGCGGGCTCGTCATAAACCCGCGATACGGATGTGCTTCTCATCGCTATGCGCGGACCTCGCCGCATACTCTGTGCCAGTACTCGGCTGGACGCAGCAGGTGCGCTCGCGCGAGGAACGATGTCAACCTGTTACGTATTTCGAGTACACAGTGTGCCGCTGCGGGAAAATCGCTGCGCTCTCACGGAGAGGCGCCACGATCTGCCGAGCCCGCTGTCGAGCCCGCTGTCGAACCCGCTGCCGCACCGCCAGCCAGCAATCCGGCCAGCGCCGCCGCGCCTCGTCGCCAGGACAGGTCGGTATTGCCGCGAATATCGACCGAACGCTGGAAGACGGTCGTCCCGCTGGAGACGTCTTCGACATGCAGGTTAATGTTCAGGATCAGGTTGCTGACTTTCTGGACCCAGCACCGGCCGATCTGCTCGACACCGAGTTTGCGTCCCACCTGCCGCGCACAGTCCGCGCATGCGTTCAAATCCTGCGATGCGCCGAGTTGAGCGATCAGGCCGGCAGCGGCCGTATTGTCGGCAACGCGGTAACGCTGACTCTCGCGCAACTGCTCACGCAGCGCCTCGCTCACCATCCCGATGCGCGCCTGCTGGATGCGGTTGGTCCCGGCATCGTTGTAGACCGCGTTATCGTCGATCAACACACAGTCCATGACCGCGATCGAAGTCGGCGCACCGAGCGCCTGCGAACAGGCGAATGCCACGCAGATCATGCCGATGGACCCCACGTAACGCCCATAACGTCCATAACGTCCATAACGCACGCGCGCCGCACCTCCCGCCTCGCTCATTTCAACACTCCCGATTTCGCGGGCAAGGCGACGAACGCCGCATACTCGCGCTCCAGATAAGCGGCGGCCTGTTCGAGCAGAAACTGCCTGAATACCGAACACGTCGGCGACAACTGCTTGGCCCGCAGATGCACGACTTGCCACGTCCGTTCGATCGGCGTGCCGTTCACGTCGAGCAATGCAATTTCCTTGGTACGCAGTTCCAGCAGCAGCGTATGCAGCGAAATCAGGCTCACGCCCATGCCCGCCATCACCGCCTGTTTGATCGTTTCATTGCTGCCGAGCGTGACGACCTTCGCGGGCGTGAAAAGATGCTGCCTGAACATTTCCTCCGCGGCCATGCGCGTTCCGGAGCCGGGCTCGCGCAACAGAAACGTGTCGCCACGCAGTTCCTGCAGATCGAAGCGCCGCGCACCGCATAACGGATGGTCGAGCGGCGCGATCACCACTTGCGGATGCCAGGCGAGCGGCTCGGTCGTGGTGTCGAGCTCCGGCGGCGGGCGGCCCATGATGGCGAGATCGATCGCATTGTCCTGCAGGAGGCGCAGCAGCGCATCGCGATTGCCCACTGAAAAATGCACGTCCACCTTCGGATACAGATGCGAATACATGGCGAGCAGCTTCGGCGCGAAGTACGTCGCGGAACTGACGATGCCCACCGCGATCGAGCCGCTATCGGCCTGCTTGAGCGAGGTCATCGCGTCTTCCGCATCCTTGATCTCGCCGAGAATCCGGCTCGCGTGATGGCTCAGCATCTCGCCCGCTTCGGTCAACGCGAGCTTGCGCGCAATACGCTCGAACAGACGCAGGCCCACCGCCTCCTCGAGCTGATGAATCTGCATCGACACCGCCGGCTGGGTCAGATGCAATTCCTCCGCGGCCCGGGCGAAGCTCGTGTAGCGGCTCGCCACGACAAAGATCTGCAACTGGCGCAAGGTCAGCGAGCGGATGAAATTCACCTTGACGCGGCCTCGCTAACGGCTCGCACGCGGCGCGTCGGAAGGCTTCAACGGCACATTCGGCGCGTTCGGCGGCGGCGACAGTTTTCGCAGCGCCGCCTGGAAGCTCAGCGTTTGCGTCTGCAACGGGTGCGCGAAATCGTTGTTCGCGCCGGGCACGTCGGTGCGGATCAGCGCGACCTCGCCCGGCACCGTATCGGCAATCAGGAACGTGTAGCGCTTGCCGGTGAATTGTGCGAAGCGTTCCGAATTGGGATCGCCCAGGTACGGCTGGACGACGATCTGCCGCGCCTTCACGGGCTTGCCGCCGACCTGGCTCGTCACCGTCTCGATCTTCGGCCCCGCGGCGAGCGCGAGGCGCAGGCGCTGCTGGAAGTAGCGGCGCTGGCCGCCGGTCAGATGCTCCATCTCCGCGATATCGCGTTCGAGGAAATAAATGATCACCGGATTGCACTGCAAGCCGGCGTTCGGCAACGGCACCGCGCCGCTGTGATCGGACACCTGAGCATCGCCTTTGGCGTTGTCCGGGCTGACCACCAGCACCTTGACCACGTCCGTACTGTGCGCCGGCTGGTCCGTACTGAGGAAAGCGTAGTCGAGCTCGGTTTGCTGCTGGATGCCGTGCAGATGATCCGTCGTGAAGATGAGCCGCTCGGCGGCGGAGATTTCGTCGGTGCCCGCAGCAAACGCTGCGCCGTGCGTCGCACACATTGCGCACGTTACACACACCGCAAGCACTTGCCGCCACGCGCGGCGCGATCGCTGCCGCTCCCGCCTCATGGCGACCCGTCCGCGGGCTTGCCTGCCGGCGTATCGACGGGCTTCAGAAGCGGCACTTCGTAACTGGTGAGGATGTTGTCGATCTTGTCGTGGTTCGCGCCGATCCATTGATCGACCTTGTCCTTCCACGCTTTCTCGCCGTAGCGCACGCCCATCGAGATCGTATAGTCGAAGCGGATCCCCGGCGTGGCCGGGAACGGCACGAGCTTGACCGTATCGCCGGAGCGCTTCGCGAAGTAGCCCGCAATCGGCCCCCACAGGAACACCACGTCCACGTTGCCCGCCTGCAGATCCTTTTCGATCATCTGGCCGGGGTATTCCTGCGGATCGCCGCTTTGCACCTGATACGAAACCGCCTGATCGATCAGATCATGGCTGAGCAGCCAGTCGACCGCGGGCGTCTGCGTGAAGATGCCAAAGCGCAGTTTGTGCAACTGGTCCGGCGGCAGCTTGAGCAGATCGTCCGGCGTATTGATGCCGGCCAGTTCGGGCCGCTTCGTAAAGACCATTGCATACGTGGAGCGCAGATAAGGCTGCGTCGTCGAGGTCATGTCGTAGCCCTTCGGCACGCCGATGATCAGATCGCACTTGTAGCGCTCGGTGTCCGGCACCTTCTCGCGCAACGTGTGCCGCACGAAACCCATGCGCTGCGGAAAATACGTGTATTCGAGCTTGTAGCCGAAATCGCTCGCCATCTGGCTGGCTATGCGGTTCTCGTAGCCCTCGCCCTTGTTGTTGGACAAAGGCATGTTGTTGGGGTCCGCGCAGACCCGCAGCACCCCATCGGCGCCATCGTTATTGGGCATTGTCTCGCCTTGGGCGCGCACCGCGCCGCTTGCAATCGCCGCATAGCACAGCGCGGCAGTTACGATTGCGACGTGCGTGGGCATTCGTTTGCCATGACGCATCGATAACCTCCTGAGGTAGAGACGTGGGCGCTATTTCGAGTCGATGGCCTGCAGATCGCCCGGCTTGATCTGGCCGTCGGAACGCCCTTTCAGATAGGCGTAAAGGTTCTCCCAGTTCTTCTGCATCATCTGGCTCGAACTGAAGTCGGGCATGCCCTTGTCCACGCGACCACCGAACACGGTGCGGTGAAACTCGGTCTTGTCCAGCGTCTTGAACGCATCGACGAGCGAGGGTCCGACCATCCCCTGTTGCTGCGCGCCATGACAGCGTTCGCAGGCCAGTGCGCGCCAGGTCTTCCACCCTTGCAGCGTATTGGGGTCCACCTTGCTGCCGTCGGCCACCTTGTACGCCACCTGGGCAATCGCGGGATTGGTCTGGGCGAACGCAGCGGGCAGTACGACGAAAACGGCGGGCAGTGCCGCCCGCAACAAGATTGATCGGCCTTTCATATGCACATGTCTCCTTCAAAGTAAGGCCGCGCCCCGACGCGTTTCATCGACGCATCGGCGAATTGCCGGCAAAGGCGCGGACCAGATGACTCGTAGACGACTACGTATGACTGAAGGCGCCGCCGGCCGCCCGATCCTTTGCAAGGGCAAGCCGGCCACGCGTTTCGGTCAACTCCGGCGCTTCAACTGTTGCCGCCGGGAATGGCGAACACGAAGAGCGTGCCGCCCAACGCCGTGTACTTCGCAAGCTCGCGATAACCGCCCACCGCGCCGAGGCCTTCCGTCGACTTCTCGAGGCCCGCCGCCATGCCGATACCGGCCCAGCCGCCAATACCCGAGTAGACGCCGATGAACTGCTTGCCCTGATACTCGTAGGTGAAGACGTTGCCGATGATTCCCGACGGCGTCTTGAAGCGCCACAGTTCCTTGCCGTCCTTGATGCGGACCGCCTTGATGTAGCCTTCCAGCGTGCCGTAGAAGGCCACGCCGCCTGCGGTGGCCAGCACGCCCGACCATACCGAGAACCGCTCCGGCTTGGACCAGACGATCTTGCCCTTCGAAGCATCCCAGGCAATGAAGTTACCCATCGAGTTGTTGTCGTTCGGGCCCGGATACATCGACAGCGTGGCGCCCACATACGGCTGGCCCGACACGTAGTCGACATCGAACGGTTCGTAGTCCATGCAGACGTGGTTGGTCGGCACGAGGAAGAGGCTCGATCCCGGGTCGTACGCTGCGGGCTGCTGGTCCTTCGAGCCGAGCGCCGCCGGACAGATGCCCTTCACGTTGTGGTCCGAACCGGCTGCCTGCGTCGAATAGGCCGCGTTGCGAATCGGCTTGCCGCTCTTCATGTCGACGTGATCGGCCCAGTTCACCGCCGGGTCGAACTTCTGGGCAACCAGCAACTGGCCGGTCTCGCGATTCAACGTGTAGCCGAAACCGTTACGGTCGAAGTGAACGATAGCCGGAACCTTTTTGCCGTCGATCGACAGGTCCGACAGGATCATTTCGTTGACGCCGTCATAGTCCCACTCGTCGTGCGGCGTCATCTGGTAGACCCATTTGGCTTGACCGGTATTCAGATCGCGCGCAAAGATGGACATCGACCATTTGTTGTCGCCCGGACGCTGCGTCGGATTCCATGTACCCGGATTGCCGGTGCCGTAGTAGACCAGGTTGAGTTTCGGATCCCACGCGTACCAGCCCCAGGTGGTGCCGCCGCCCAGTTTCCACTGGTCCCCCTTCCACGACTTCAGCGACGAGTCCGCGCCCACCGGCACCATCTTGCCGTCGGCATACGTCGTCGTCTTGTCGGGATCGATCAGCATGTCCTTGTCCGGGCCTGTGCTGTAGGCCGTCCAGGCCGGTTTCCCGGTCTTGATGTCGTACGCGATGAGACGCCCGCGTACGCCGAACTCGCCGCCGGAAATGCCGGTCAGCACCTTGTCGCCGAATACGTGCGGCGCGTTGGTGTTGGTTTCACCTGCTTTGGGATTGCCGTTTTGCGCGGTCCAGACCACGTCGCCGGTTTTGGCGTTCAACGCGACGAGTTTGGTGTCGGCCTGCTGCAGGAAGATCTTGCCGTCGCCATACGCGAGCCCGCGGTTGACGGTATCGCAGCACATCACGGACACCACCTGATCGTCCTGTTTCGGCAGGTACTGCCAGATGAACGTCTGATCCTTCAGGTTGATAGCGATTACCTTGTTAGGAAATGGCGAGTGGATATACATGGTGTCGCCGATCACGAGCGGCGCGCCTTCGTGGCCGCGCAGCACGCCGGTCGACATGGTCCACGCGACCTGTAGTTTCCCGACGTTGTTTTCGTTGATCTGCTTGAGAGGGCTGTAGCGATGGTTGGCATAGTCGCCCGCCTGCGCGGCCCAGTTGGACGGATTCTTCATGAGCCCGTCGAGCTGCGAATCGGCCTGTGCAACGAACGAACTCAAGGCTGCCGACGCGAGGATCGCGAGCCCAAGAACCGTGGTGCGTAAGTTCATGTCTCCTCCAGAATGGTCTTGCTGTTCAACTCACGAATGACCCACGCTACCTCGTCGCATCGGGCGCGCCTCCTCGAATGCGGGTAACGATCAGCGCCGCTTCCCGATCGTTGCCGGGCTTTATGGCGCATGACGGCCAACGCATATTCCATGCCGGAATCGAACCACCGTGCGCATCGTTCGCCGACAGAAGCTCGTCGGCACGCGCCGCGCGGCGCGGCACGCGGCTCATGCGTGTCACGGCCGTGACGGCTGCGCCGCGGCACGTGGGACATACTGTGTCACTCGCCGGTACGAAGCGTGTCCGTCGCGCAGCAGGCAGCAACAGAACGCCCGAACCTGCGGCGCGAGCGCCTGACTGGCCCGTCAATTGCAGCGCGTCATACGGTTAGCGGCGGTTCCAACACGTGCGGAGCAACGGTCATGGCAAACGCAGAACAGGTCTATTCCGACGAGGAGATCCAGCAACGCCTCATCGGTCCGCTACAGCACTGGTATCTGGAAGAGGGCTGGCTGCGGCGTAAATATCGCACCGAGGGCTGGAAAGGAACCTTGATGGTCGTGAACGCGGTGGGCCACCTCGCGGAAGCCGCCTGGCATCACCCGGATCTCACGGTCTCCTATGCATTCGTGACCGTGAAACTCAAAACGCATTCCGCCAAAGGCATCACGGACAAGGACTTCGCGCTCGCCAGCAAGATCGAATCGTTCATTCAGTGGCAACCGGCAACCGAAGGCGGCCCGCTCGAAGGCACCCCGACCGACGATCAGCGCTTCCGCTACATCAAATACGACAAGCCGAAAGACCCCGGGGCCGACTGATCCCGGTGTCGCGCTACGAGCCTGGTACGGCTTTCGCTTGAAGTCCCCCGCCGGGCCGCCGCGCCGCGGTACGCGCCCTCGTCACGGCGGCCCACCAGGTAGGTCCGCTGATGCACGGCAACTCAAGCACGAACAAGGACACTCGCGATGCAGCTTCACGTTCGCCGCCTTCCGCCTCAAGCCACCGTGACGGTCGACGCGCCCGCGCGGCTGCACCTGGGCTTTCTCGATCCGAACGCCTCGCTTGGACGCGCGTTCGGCAGTCTCGGGCTGGTCGTCGATGGCGCCGGCACCCGCGTCGAAGCGCGGCTCGCCGAGCGCGACCGGATCGACGGTGCGGCGACCGATGCGGAACGCGAGCGCATTGCGATCTGTCTGGAACGTCTGCACGCCGCCTACGACCCGACGCCCGTTGCGATCGAAGTGGTCCGCACGCCGCGCGCACACAGCGGCCTGGGATCGGGCACGCAACTCTCGCTCGCCGTGGGCAGCGCCTTTGTTCGTCTGCTAGGCCATGTGGCCACGAGCGCCGAGCTCGCCAGCCTGCTCGGACGCGGCGCGCGCTCGGGCATCGGCGTGCTCGGCTTCGATTCCGGCGGCCTGCTGGTGGACGGCGGGCCGTCCGGCGATCTGCATCCGGGCGTGCCGCCTCTGCTCGCGCGCCAGCCGTTTCCGGAAAGCTGGCGCGTGCTGCTCGTCAGCGACAACGCTCGCGAGGGCCTGCACGGTGGCGAAGAACGCCGCGGTCTCGCCGCGCTCGCCCCGTTCCCGCAGCAACTCGCCGCGCACCTGTGCCACCTCGTCCTGATGAAGATCCTGCCGGGCGCCGCGGAACGCAACATCGTGCCCTTCGCGTACGGCCTGACGGAGATGCAGCAGACCATCGGCGAGTACTTCGCGCCCGTGCAAGGCGGCGTGTTCGCGAGTCCCGATGTCGAGCGCGCGTTACGCGCCGTGGCCGCCGAGCGAACCGCGGGCATCGGCCAGACCTCGTGGGGACCGACAGGCTTTGCGATCGTCGCCAACGCGCGCGAGGCCGAGGCCGCGCTCGCCACGGCGCGCGCGGCGACGCGCGGTCTGCCTCACATCGAATGCACGGTGGTGGCGGGACGCAATCGCGGCGCGACGGTGCGCTCCGTCGAAGCGCGGCAGCCGCAGCGTATCGACGCAGCATGACGCGCCCCGGCCTCGCACTGCTGCCTGCCGATCCGGCAGCGAGGCAGCCGCGGATAGCCCACGCAGCCATGAGCCATTCCCTCGCGCCTTCATGAGAAACGTCACTGAAACGAGCCTCCTGCCATGTCCGACACCACTGAAAAACCCGCTGAAAGGCCTTATATCCTGCACATGTTCACGGCCACGCCGCAGATGAGTCCGTTCGACGTGAACATGGCCGCCGACGCCGGCTACCAGATCATCGTGCCGTATTGCAGCGTCGAGGCGGGGATGGTCGCGAACCTGACTCAGGACGCGATTTTTTCGCGTGGTCCGAAGGGCGTGTCGCGCACCGGCATCTTCATCGGCGGGCGCGACGTCATGCTCGCCGCCGACATGCTCGACAGCGCGCGCAAAGCGATGGTCCCGCCGTTCGAAGTCTCCGTGTTTGCCGACCCAAGCGGCTCGTACACGACCGCCGCCGCGCTCGTCGCACTGGTCGAGCGGCATCTGGCCAAGGCGTTCGGCATGGAACTGGGCGGCAAGCGCGTGCTGATTCTCGGCGGCACCGGCGCGGTCGGGCGTGTGGCGGCGGCTATGGCGGCCTCGCTCGGCGCCGACGTGTCGATTGCGAGCCACACCGACCAGGCGCGCGCGGCGCATGTCAGCGACGACATCAACCGGCGCTTTGGCATCGTGACCAAGGGAGTGAGCACGGCGACGCCGGCAGACCTGCGCGCGGCATTGGGCGAGGCCGAGATCGTGCTCGCCACCGCCATCGCCGGCGTGCAGGTGGTCCGCACCGACGACCTCGCGCATGCCCGGCATCTGCTGATTGCCGCGGATGTGAACGCCGTGCCGCCGGAAGGCATTGCGGGCGTCAACGTGATGAACGACGGCAAGCCGATCGAAGGCGCGCCGACGGCTGGCGGCGCGATCGGCATCGGCGCACTCGCGATCGGCAATGTCAAATACCAGGTGGAGCATCGCCTCTTCATCCGCATGCGCACGGGCGGCAAGCCGGTCTACCTGGGTTTCCCGCAAGCCTTCGACGAGGCCCGCGCAGTCGCGGCCGGCCTCGGATGAGCGCGCTTCGTTGCGCCTGCGCGCTACACCTGACCCTGCCCGAGTCGCCATGAAGCCGCACCCATCGCTACCGCCTGCGCCGTTCGTCGCCGTGGCGGGACTGTCCGCCCGCATGCTCGCGCAGTCCGCCGCGCGCGCGGGTCTGCGCGTCGCCGCGCTCGATGTGTTCGGCGACCGCGACACTCGCGAAGCATCGGAGTTGTGGTTCGACATCGGCGGCGGCCCGTTGTCGATCGACGCCGAGCGGCTCGCCGCGGCGCTCGAACGTACCGCGCGTTTGCCGGGTCTCATCGGCTGGATCGACGGCAGCGGGCTCGAACCGTTGGTCGCGCGGTTGTGCGGCATGCCTCACCTGCCCCGCTTCATCGGCAATCCTGTGGAAGCGAGCGCCGCAGTGCGCGAGCCTCGACGTTTTTTCGCGCTGCTGGACGCGCTGGATATTGCCCATCCGCCGGTCGTGTTCGCGCCGCCCGCAGCGGCGCACGGCTGGCTCGTCAAACGCGCGGACGGTTGCGGCGGCACGCATATCGAACTGGCCACGGCGTTCAGCGATCCGCGTGCTCCCGCGCAAGTCTATTTCCAGCGCCGGCGTGGCGGGCGTTCGCTGTCGGCGCTGTTCATCGGCGCCCGCGGCCACTCGCGTGTGCTCGGCTTCGCTGAGCAACTCACCTGCGAAATGGGCAATCTGCCCTTCGTGCATGCCGGGTCGATCGGTCCGATCGACCTGCCGCTGACCGTCCAGGCGCGCGTGCATGCGGCCGTCGCCGCGCTCTGTGCGCAGACCGGCCTCACGGGCATCAATAGCTGCGATTTTCTGCTCGACGGCGACGCGTTCGAACTGCTCGAAATCAACACCCGCCCCTCGTCGACGATGACGCTCTACGAAACCGCGTCGCCGCATGCATGGCCGCGCGGGCTGCTCGCGTGTCATATCGAAGCGTGCCGCCACGGCCGCCTGCCGGCCGCGCCAACGCCCGCGGCAGCACCGTGGCGTGCGGGTCAACAGGTGTTGTTCGCGCCGCGTCCGTTCGCCGTCTCCCAGTCCTTTAGCGACGCGTGTCTGCGCGATCCGCGCTGCCGCGACGTGCCGATGCCCGGCACGCGCATCGAAGCCGGCCAGCCGGTCTGCACGCTGCTCGTGCGCGCGGCTTCGGTAGACGCGGTGCGGTGTGCGCTCGACGCGCAGCGCGCGCTCGTTCTGCAACGAATCGAAACCTGCCGTGAGCCCGACTATGCCTTCATCCAATGCCACTCCTGATGCGCCCCAGCCGCCGCTCGCCGGTGCTGCCGCGCTGAGCGTCAACGCGCTCAGCGAGCGTCTCGTCAGCCGTCTGGTCGACGACGCCGCGCGCTTCGGCGCGGCCGTCAGCCATGCGCAAAACGGCACCGTGCTCGTCGACGCGGGCGTCGTGGCGCCCGGCAGCGTCGCGGCAGGCGTGCTGATCGCGCGCATCTGCATGGGCGGGCTTGGCCACGTCACCGTGCGCGAGAGCCTTGATGCGCAGCCGCTGTGGCCCAGCATGATCGAAGTGCGCACCTCGTGGCCCGTGCTGGCCTGCCTCGGCAGCCAGTACGCCGGCTGGAGCCTGTCGGCGACCAAAGAACAGACCGGCGGCAAGAAATTCTTCTCGCTCGGCTCGGGACCGGCGCGGGCGCTGGCCGTGAAGGAGCCGCTGTTCGCCGAACTCGGCTACCGCGACACGCATGAGCGTGGCGCGCTGGTGCTGGAGGTCGACCGCCTGCCGCCGCAGGTCGTGATCGACAAGGTGCTGCGCGACTGCGGCCTCGCGCCTGAGCGGCTGACGCTTGTCACCACGCCGACACACTCTGTCGCGGGAACGGTACAGGTGGTGGCGCGCGTGGTCGAAGTTGCGTTGCACAAAACGCATGTGCTCGGCGTCGCGCTGGACGAAGTGGTGGAAGGCGGCGGTTCGGCGCCGCTGCCGCCGCCCGCGCCGGACGGCATTCAGGCAATGGGGCGCACCAACGACGCAATCCTGTACGGCAGCCGCGTGCATCTCACCGTGAAGCACGATGCAGTGGCCAGACGGCTCGCCGCGGAACTGCCCGCTTCCACCTCGCGCGATTACGGCCGCCCATTCGCGGACATCTTCACGTCGTTCAATTACGACTTCTATCAGATCGATCCCGCGCTGTTCGCACCGGCCGAAGTGTGGGTGAGCAGCCTTGAAAGCGGCGCGACGTATCACGGCGGGCGCGTCGACGCGGCGTTGCTGCATGACCAATGGAGCGGCAAGCCATGAGTTTCCCCGCGCCTTGCGCAGAGCCCGTCGATCCGCAAGCGCCCCTGCGCATTGCGATCATGAGCGACGAAACGGGCTGGCACACCGGCCGCCTGAAAAAGGCCTTCCGCGCGCGCGGCGCGCAGGCGCGCTGTATCGATCTGGCGGACTGCCGGATCGATACGACGTGGGAGCCGCATGGGCTGGTGCTGCCGGGCTTCGGCCACACGCTGCCGGACGCGGTCTTCGTGCGCGGCATCGCCGGCGGCACCTTCGAACAGGTCACGTTGCGACTGGGTATCCTGCATGCGCTGCGCGAGTCCGGTGTGCCGGTGTACAACGACGCGCGCGCGATCGAGCGCAGCGTCGATAAATCGATGACGAGTTTTCTGCTGCATCGCAACGGCGTACCGACGCCCGCGACATGGGCCGGCGAATCTGCGGCATTTGCGCAGCGCGTGCTGATGCGCGAAGCAGCGGCCGGACGCCAGGTGGTACTCAAGCCGCTGTTCGGCTCGCAAGGCCACGGGCTCAAACGGCTCGGCGCGGGCGGCGCCCACCCCGGCGCGCTGGCGCCTCTGCCTTCGCTCAAAGCGTATCGGCAGGTGGCGTATCTGCAGCGCTATATCGAAGGCGGCCGTCCGGGTTTCGACTGGCGCGTGCTGGTGATCGGCGGCCGTGCCGTCGCGGCGATGCGGCGCGTCGGCGGCAAGGGCTGGATTCATAACTTCGCGCAAGGCGCCGCGTGCGAAGCCGCCGAGCTCGATCTGCCGCTCGCGCAAACCGCGGTGCGGGCCACCGAGGCGCTCGGACTCGACTATGCGGGCGTCGACCTGATCCCCGATCCACACGACGCCGCCCGGCCGCTCGTACTCGAAGTCAACGGCGTGGCGGCATGGCGCGGCCTGCAGTCGGTCGCGTCGATCGACATCGCGGCGGCGCTCGCCGACGATCTGCTCCTGCGCAAGCTGCCCGCGCAGCGCCGCGCCGTCGGCGAGTCCGGCGAGACCCGCGAGGCCGCCGTCGTGGCGTTGCACAGACGTCATGGCTGAGCCGCCCGGTTGCGTCGGGTTCGAGCAGGTTCACGCCGCTTTCCTCGCGGCCTGCCGGCTCGATGTGGAAACGCCCAAGCCGGGCAACGTCAGCGTGCAAAGCGCCGGCCACGGCATGCGCGCAGCCCAGTTCATCGCCAGCGCGGCAGTCGCCGCCGACGCGCTGCTCACACGCGGCGCGCCGGTCGGTCAGCGCGTGCTCGATGCGGTCACTCGCACGCGCGACGCGGTCGGCTGCAACACGAACCTTGGCATTCTGCTGCTGGTCGCCCCGCTCGCGGCGGCGCTGGAGGACACCGCGCGCCCACTGTCGGCCGACGCCTGGCGCGCGGCGACCGCGCGCGTGCTCGCGCGGCTCGACATCGACGACGCTCGCCTCGCGTATCGCGCGATTGCGCTCGCCAATCCCGGCGGTCTCGGCGAGGCCCCCGAGCAGCCGGTCCACAGCGCGCCCACGGTCAATCTGCGCGACGCGATGACGCTCGCCGCCGGGCGCGACAGCATCGCCCGTCAATACGCGGAAGGCTTTCGCGACATCTTCGAAACCGGTCTCGCCGCGTTTCGCGAAATGCCCGCAGATCAGCCGCGCAGCGCCACGCTCCATGTGTTTCTCACCTTCCTAGGCCATTGGCCCGACTCTCACATTGTGCGTAAGCAGGGTGTCGCGGTGGCGCAGAGTGTCACGCTTGCGGCACGCGAACGGCACGCGCAATGGCGGCATACCCTCGCGCAAAAGCGCCCAGATGCAGCAGCGCAACCGCTCGATGCATGGGACGCCGAACTGAAGGCGCGCGCGATCAACCCCGGCACCAGCGCGGACCTGACCGTGGCCACGCTGTTCGTCGCCGGCTGCCTCGCACGTGCCTGCAATGGCGGCCCGATCCCACCGCAGCAACGCGAACCGCGCACTGGCACGGATCCTGTTAGTTAGTGCCACCGTGCATCAACCGGCCGTCCGGCGATCGGGCAACAGGATCGCCACCGGCGGCATGTCAGTCAGCAAGTCCGTATTCCACTCATCGGAGGAACAGAATGGCCAAGATCAATCGCGTGCTGATAGGAGAGTCGCTCGTCGGCGACGGCAACGAGGTCGCACACATCGACTTGCTGATCGGACCGCGGGGTTCGGCTGCGGAAACCGCATTCTGCAATGCGCTCACCAATAATAAGGATGGCTTCACATCGTTGCTCGCCGTCATCGCACCGAACCTCCTCACCAAGCCGAACACGATCCTGTTCAACAAGGTGACCATCAAGGGCGCCAAGCAGGCCGTGCAGATGTTCGGCCCAGCGCAGCATGCCGTTGCGCTCGCTGTC
Source organism: Paraburkholderia sp. USG1 (assembly GCF_031570135.1). Taxonomy (NCBI): domain Bacteria; kingdom Pseudomonadati; phylum Pseudomonadota; class Betaproteobacteria; order Burkholderiales; family Burkholderiaceae; genus Paraburkholderia; species Paraburkholderia sp. USG1. Next base: position 39,592 of record NZ_JAMWXW010000037.1, read on the forward strand.
GCGGACAGCGTCGAGGACGGCACGATTCCGAAAGACGAGGCGGACGATCTGTTCCTGTGCGTCGGCGTCTTCATTCACTGGCAGGCGGACGACGACAAGAAGATTCAGGAGTTCAACTACAAGGCCACGCGCGAGGCAATCCAGCGCGCTGTCGCCGGTGAACCGAGTGCCGCGGAGGTCGTGGCGAAAAAGGGCAGCGTCGCGCATCCGTTTGCACCGAACTGAGGGTGCGCGAGTTCGCGTGGATGCGACAGGAGCCCGCCGTTGCGCGGGCTCTGAGCTGAAGCGCAAACCCTTTGATAGAGGCATGAGATGACCATACGATGTCGTGCGCTGGCGGCCTGTGCCTGCGTCGCGCTCGCGGTGCCGCTCGCCTGGGCGGACGGCGACGCGCCCACGGCGCAGGCCCCGGCGGGAGGCTACAGCTACCCGACGCAGGGACGCGTCGAATACGTGTTGAGCTGCATGGACGACAACGGACACGATTTCGTGAACGTCTATAAATGCTCGTGCGTGATCGACAAGATGGCCACCGCGCTGTCCTACGACGATTTCGTCGCCCAGTCGACGTTCTCGAAGTACGCAACCCTGGGCGGCGAAGGCGGCTCGGAGTTTCGGGTCGATCACGCGAAAGCACAGACGAAGAAATTCCGCACGCTGCAGACCGAGGCCTATCACAGTTGCGGACTGGGCCCCGACAAGACGGCGTCGGCGAAATAGTCGACCGTGTGACGCACAGCATGAGGCAAGCGGCGCCGGCAACGGCGCCGCTTGCCTTCTTTTGCGCTCAATTCGGAATCAGCCCTGCCCCGAGCGACGCATAACCCACGAGCCCTGTGGCCGCTTGCTGCATATCGCTACGCTGCCGCTCGATCTGCACGCCGACGGCCGACACGTCATCGAACTTGGCGGGTTTGGCGAGCGCAACGCGCACCCAGTGAGCGCCGAAGTCCGTAATCAGCAGACGCGCCACCGCTTCGGCGAGCGCTTCGAGCAGCCGCACGCCGTGCGAGGCGAGCAGCGCATGCAGCGCACTGCGAACCGCCGCATAATTTATCGTGTCCTCGATGCGATCGGTCGTGCACGCACGAATCGAGGGAACCCCGATTGCGAGGTTCATTCTTACCGGCTGCAGAACATGTTGCTCGCTGCTGTCGATACCGATAATCGTCTGACCGACAAAGTTTTCGATAAAGACGATGTCCATGCGCCCGGACAGCGTACCGGCAGAGAGCGAACCGGACGGGGCAGTGGCGCCCGGCGCGCCGGCAGCGGAGAAACTGGCAAGGCGAACGGCATCGATACGGTCCATGATGTTCTCCACCGCAGTGCGGCAAATAATGGGCAAACGAGTTAGCAGACGGGATTCGGGTAAACACAAAAGGGTAAACACAAAGCAGATCATGGGTGACAGGACGCGAAGCACTCTGCACCAAACCTGCAACAACCTCCGCGCCGCCGGCGAGCGCGAAGCGCCCGCAACGGCATGGCATTGATAAAAGCAAAAATCGGGCACGCCATGTAGGGTTATTGCGACTTCTTATTGAACGGCCGCGACATCCGGCGTACAGTTTTAAGCCGACGCCTTGTTACAAGGGCGAATCACTCAGTGCGCATACGGACAGCAGAAGCCGCAGCGCGAGGGGAAGACAGTATCGATAAAGCGGCACTCGTGACGCGCATGGCGAAGCAGAGCACCCGCAACGCAATGCGAGCCGGCGCGCACGAACTGACGCAACGGAGACAGGCCCCATGTCGTTGCTCGCTGACAGCACTCTGCACGTCCGTGAAGTTCTGAACGTCGTCAACCATCAATTGGCCACGCGCCCAACGAGCGAGCCCGTCGCTCAATCGTGGGCGCGCTGCATGAACGAATTCCGGCTCGACCCTTCCCGTTTTGTCACACCGCCTGTCCTGACAGACTACGAACTAAGTTCGCGCCGCGAGGCAATGGGTGATCTGATCGCCTGTTCGAAGCTCGAAATGACCACGCTTTATCAGCAACTGGCCGATCCCGAACTGGCGGTCGTGCTGGTCGACGCGGGCGGCATGATCGTCCATCAGGTTTCGTCGGTGCCTTTCGCCGAGGCAGTCGCCGCGGACGGCTTTCGCGTCGGCGCGTTGTGGAGCGAGCGCGAGGCCGGCACGAACGGCATGGGCACGTGTCTGGCCGAGCGCGACTGCATCGCCGTCTGCCAGCACGAACATTTCTATCCGCGCTATACGTCGCTCACCTGCTCCGCCGCGCCGATTTTCGATGACCGCGGCGAGATTGCCGGCGTGCTGGACGTAACGAGCCGCTCGAAGCTGTTGCAGCAGCATTCGCTGGTGCTGGTCGGCATGTCGCGGCAAATGATCGAGAACCGTCTGCTGGATGCGCGCTACCGGCACGCGAACATGATTCATTTCCACAGCCGCCCGGAATTCGTCGGTACGCTGCACGGCGGCAAACTGGCGGTAGCGGACGACAGCACGGTGCTCGCCGCGAACCGCAGCGCCCTCTTCCAGCTCGGCTTTCGCACGCTCGGCGAATTGCGCGGCCGGCGTATCGAGGAAGCCTTCAATGCGTCGCTCGAAGACATGATCGCGCGCAGCATTCGCGGGTCGTTTCATCCGGTCACCGTGTACAGCGCGAACGCGACCAACCGCTTCTTCCTTGTCGCGCAGACGCCGCAAAACAGCGCGGAGCGCGGCACGCGGGTGGTGGTGTCGGCGCCGGCCGCGCGCGCCAGCGCCGCTGACAAACGGCCGGCGCCGGCGAGGCTCGACGAAATCGCACACCTGGAGTTCGGCGACCCGCGCATGGCTTCGCAAATCCAGCTCGCGGCGCGCGTGGTCCAGCGCAAGATCCCGATCATTCTCAGAGGACAAACGGGCACCGGCAAGGAAGTCTTCGCGCAGGCGCTGCATAGCATCAGCCCGCACGCATCGGGCCCGTTCGTGCCGGTGAATTGCGCATCGCTGCCCGAAAACCTCATCGAAAGCGAACTGTTCGGCTATCGTGCCGGCGCGTTTACCGGCGCCCAGCGCGAAGGGCGGCGCGGCAAGATCGTGCAGGCCAACGGCGGCACCCTCTTTCTCGATGAAATCGGCGACATGCCGCTCTCGTTGCAGGCGCGGCTCCTGCGCGTGATCGAAGAACACGAGGTCACACCGCTCGGCGCGGAAACGACTATCAAGGTGGATTTTCAGCTCATTAGCGCAAGCCACCGCAATCTGCTCGAACTCGTGCATGGCGGACAGTTCCGCGAGGATCTGTACTACCGGCTCAAGGGCGTCGAACTGAATCTGCCGCCGCTTTCCGAACGGATCGACAAGCTCGCGCTGATTCATCATCTGCTCGAAAACGAGTCGGACAACGATCCGCCCGAATTGACGCCGGAAGCCGAGCATGCGTTACTGACCTACGCGTGGCCCGGCAATATCCGCCAGTTGCGCCACGTATTGCAGATGGCCATCGCGCTGTGCGACGGACAACCGATCCGCTGCGAGGATCTGCCTGTCGAAATCACGCAACGTGGGCCGGAAACCGGGCTGCCAGTCGGTTCGCGCACGGCGGCGGTGGACTTCGAGCCGCATCCGGCCGACGAAGCGGATCTCTCCTCGCTCAATGCGATTCAATTGAACGAACGCGGGACTGTGCTCACGCTGCTCGACGAGCATCGCTGGAACGTCAGCAACGTTGCCAAGGCGCTCGGCATCAGCCGCAACACGCTGTACCGCAAGATGCGCCGGTTGCATATCCGTCTGTCTCACGACGGCTCGGCGCTGGACGGATTGCCGCCTGACGATTCGCCATCCGAAGAATCGCCGCCCTTCACCGCATGACCCAGGCGCCTGCTCGCAATCTCGCGGACTTCAAGCCCGATGCGCGCTTCGCGTGGTGCGTAACCGGCTCCGGCCATCTGCTCGACGAGTCGATTACGCTCGCACTGGAGTTGCCGCGCGCCGACCTGTTCCTTTCCGCAGCCGCGGAAGAAGTCCTGCCACTCTACGGCTGGCCGTTGCCGAGGCTGCGCAAACACTTCCGCGTGTTTCGCGACAATAGCGCGAGCGGCGTGCCGGTCGGCATGCTCTATCACGGCATGTATCACACGGTCGTGATCGCGCCGGCCACCAGCAACACCGTCGCCAAATGCGCGTTCGGCATCTCCGACACGTTGCCCACCAATATGTACGCGCAAGCCGGCAAGCAATGCATTCCGGGCATTGTCTTTGCATGCGACACCGAACCGACCGTGGTCACGCAGAGCCCGAACGAATGGGTCGAACTGCGTCCGCGGGCGATCGAACTCGACAACGTTGAGCGCCTGTCCCGCTTCGAATACACGACGCTCGTCCGCTCGCTGGACGAACTGAAAGCGGCGCTCGGTGAACGCCTGTCGACATTCGATCTCACATGAAACAGCACCCACGCTCCGTACGTTCTCAGCTTCCCGAGCGGGAGTCGATACATTTGGGGCAGCCCCGCGCGTACTGACATGGATCACATTGTCTTCCTGACTGGCCGGCTCGCCGAAAAGAGCCTGATCCGCGTGCTCGAAAGCATGGCGCCCACGCCATTCAGTTGGGAAATCCGCGAAATCGGCCTGCAGGTCGCCGCGCTCATGACGGCGGACCTGATCCGTCGCCGGGTGCCTGCGCCACTCGTCGCGCAGCGCGTGATCGTGCCCGGTCGCTGCCGTGGCGATCTCGCTGCGCTGACCGAACACTACGGCGTGCCGTTCGAGCGCGGCCCGCAAGAGGTCAAGGATCTGCCGCAATTCTTCGGCCGCGAGGCGCAGCCGTTCGATCTGACGCGTTACGAGACCGACATTTTTGCCGAAATCGTCGATGCGCCACGCCTCGATCTGGACGGCATCGCCGCGCGCGCGCGCGAGTATGCCGCGCAGGGCGCCGATGTGATCGACATTGGTTGCCTGCCCGAAACGCCGTTTCCGCATCTCGAAGACGCGGTGCGCCTGCTGAAAGACCAGGGGTATCGTGTCAGTGTCGATTCGATACGCAGCGAGGAATTGCTGCGCGGCGGCCGCGCGGGCGCGGATTATCTGATGAGCCTGAATCTCGATACGCTATGGATTGCGGACGAGGTGCCGTCCACGCCCATCCTCGTTGCGCGCGAGCCGGGCGATCCGGCCTCGCTCGACGCCGCGATCGAACTGCTCGCCGCACGCGGACGCGCGTTTCTCGCCGACCCGATTCTCGATCCGATTCCGTTCGGCCTCGCCGCATCGATTGCGCGTTATGTCCGGCTGCGCGAGCGCTACCCGGACATCGCCATCATGATGGGCATCGGCAACGTGACCGAGTTGACCGAGGCCGACACCAGCGGCATCAACGCGGCCCTGCTCGGCATGGCGGCGGAGCTTCGCGTGAGCGCGGTGCTCACCACGTCCGTCAGCCTGCATGCGCGGCGCGCGGTGCGCGAAGCCGACGTCGCTCGCCGGGTGATGCACGCCGCGCGCGAGGCGCAGGTGCTGCCCAAGGGCATCGACAGCGATCTCGCTACCGTCCACGCCAAACGCCCGTTTCCGTACAGCGCCGCCGAAATCGACGAGTTTGCGCGCGACGTGCGCGACCCTAACTTCCGCGTCCAGGTCAGCGCCGACGGCATTCATGTCTACAACCGCGACGGTCATCGCCTGGCAGGCGACCCGTTCGCGCTCTACCCGCAGTTGCATCTCGAAGCAGACGGCGGCCACGCGTTCTATATGGGCGTCCAACTCGCGCGCGCCGAGATTGCATGGCGGCTCGGCAAGCGTTTCGATCAGGATCAGCCGCTCGATTGGGGCTGCGCGGTCGAGCGGCCCGAACAGGATCTCGCGGCATGGCGTGCGCCGGGCGAAACGATGAAGAAGCGCTGAAGACGAAAGCCGGCGCGTCGAGTCATCGCGCCATCGCCAAAGCGTCGGCGCCTTCGTTGTCTTCGTTCACGTGCTCGAGTTCATCGCGCATCGTGCCGATTGCCTGTGCATAGTCACCCGCACCGAACACAGCCGACCCCGCCACGAACACGTCCGCGCCCGCCGCCGCGATTCGTGCGATGTTCGCCGCCTTCACGCCGCCATCCACCTCGATCAGCAACAGCCGTCCCGTTCGCTGCATCGCCGCATCGACCCGTTCGCGCAAGACCCGCAGTTTATCCAGCGTTTCCGGAATGAACGCCTGCCCGCCAAAACCCGGATTCACCGACATCAGCAGCACCACGTCGAGCCGCTCGATCACATGGTCGAGCACCGCGAGCGGCGTAGCCGGATTGAGCGCGAGTCCGGCGCGCGCACCGCTCGACTTGATGAGCTCGATGGTCCGGTGCACATGCAGCGACGCTTCCGGATGAAAGCTGATCGTATTCGCACCGGCTTCGGCAAAACCGGCCACGAGCGAATCGACGGGCATCGTCATCAGATGCACGTCGATCGGCACGGACGTATGCGGGCGAATCGCCGCGCACACGAGCGGCCCGACCGTGAGGTTCGGCACGTAGTGATTGTCCATCACGTCCAGATGAATCCAGTCGGCACCGGCTGCCGTGACGGCGCGTATTTCGTCGGCAAGGCGGGCGAAATCGGCGGACAACAACGACGGGGCTATCAGGAAATCGCGCATGGCCGTCTCCTTGCGAACAGGTCAATGGTTCAGTGGTAACGGCGCGCCATCGCATCGAGCGGCAGCGGCTTGATGCGCGACGCCTGGCCCGCGCAGCCGAACGCCTCGAACCGTTCGACGCAGATCGCGCTCGCCGCCGCCGTCGCCGCCTTCAACGCGGCGCGCGGGTCGAACTCGGCGCGTGCATTCGCCATCGACTTGCGCATCGCGCCGCTCATCGCGAGCCGGATGTCGGTGTCGATATTGACCTTGCGCACGCCATGCGCAATGCCGCGCTGGATTTCCTCGACGGGCACGCCATACGTGGTGGGAATCTCGCCGCCGTATTCGCGGATCACCGCGAGCCACTCCTGCGGCACCGAAGACGAACCGTGCATCACGAGATGCGTGTTCGGAATCCGCTCATGAATTTCGACGATCCGGTCGATGGCCAGAATATCGCCGGTCGGCTGACGGCTGAATTTGTACGCGCCATGCGACGTGCCGATTGCAATCGCCAACGCGTCGACGCCGGTCGCCTCCACGAAAATCTGCGCCTCGCGCGGATCGGTGAGCAGATCGTCGCGCGAGAGCTGGCCTTCGGCGCCGACGCCGTCCTCTTCACCCGCCGTGCCGGTTTCGAGTGAGCCGAGACAGCCCAGTTCGCCTTCCACGGAAACGCCCACTGCGTGCGCCGCCTCGACAACCCGGCGACTCACATCGACGTTGTACTCGTACGCGGCGGGCGTCTTCTGGTCGGGCAGCAAGGAGCCGTCCATCATCACCGACGTGAAGCCCGAGCGGATCGCCTGTTGACACACCGCCGGGCTCGCGCCGTGATCCTGGTGCAGCACGAGCGGGATATCCGGATGCGCTTCGAGCGCCGCGAGCACGAGATGGCGCAGATACGGCTCGCCCGCATACTTGCGCGCGCCCGCCGACGCCTGCAGGATCACCGGGCTCGAGGTCGCCTCGGCGGCCTGCATGATCGCGTGGATCTGCTCCATGTTGTTGACGTTGAAGGCGGGCACGGCGTAGCCGTGCTCGGCCGCGTGGTCCAATAGTTGCCGCAGTGCTATGAAGGCCATCGCAAACTCCTCGAAATCGGATCAGATCGTGGCGCGCAGTGCGTGCCGCGTGTTCGGGTTTATCGCGCGAGTTGCGCGACACGGCGGGCTTCGTCCACCACCGCGCGCGCAGTCAGACCGAAATGTTCGAACAGCGCGGCGGCGGGGGCGGATTCGCCGAACGTATCGATGCCCACCACGCCGCCTTCGAGGCCCACGTATTGCCGCCAGAACGCGCACACGCCCGCTTCGACCGCGACGCGCGGCACGCGCGGCGGCAGCACCGCGTCGCGCCATGCGGCGGGCTGGCGGTCGAATACGCTGGTGGATGGCATCGACACGACCCGCGCGGCGATACCGGCTTGCGCGAGCGGCGCGACGGCATCGAGCGCGAGCGAGACTTCCGAGCCGGTGGCGATCAGCACGACCCGCGTTTGCGCCCGTTCCGCAGGCCAGTCACGCAACACATAGCCGCCGCGCTCGATCGCGTCGATCTGTTCAGCGCTACGTGCGGCGAACGGCAGATTCTGGCGGCTCAGCAGCAGGCACGACGGCCCATAGCGTTCCACTGCGCTCGCCCATGCGCGCGCGGTCTCGACCGTGTCGCACGGACGCCAGACGTCGAGCCCGGGAATGAGCCGCAAGCTCGCCGCGTGCTCCACCGACTGATGCGTCGGCCCGTCTTCGCCAAGGCCGATCGAGTCATGCGTGAACACGAAAATCGAACGGATCTTCATCAACGCGGCCATGCGCAACGCGCTGCGCGAGTAGTCGGAGAACGTGAGGAAGGTGCCGCCGAACGGAATATGCCCGCGATGCAGCGCAATACCGTTCATCACCGCGCTCATGCCGAATTCGCGCACGCCGTAGTGCAGATAGTTGCCGCCTTGCAGGCCGCTGTCGTCGGCATGAACATCGACCGACATTTTCCAGTTGGTGAGGTTCGAGCCGGTCAGGTCGGCCGAACCGCCCAGCAGTTCCGGCAACGCGCGAGCCGCTACGGCGATCGCCTGCTGCGAGGCCTTGCGGGTCGCGATCGATTCGGCCGCGTGGTCCGCGTCGCGCACCATCGCGCGGACCGTGTCACGCCACTGCGCGGGCAGCGTGCCTTGTGTCCTGCGCTCGAACTCGGCGGCTTCATGCGGATAGTGCTTGCGATACGCTTCGAAACGCGTGTTCCAGTCGGCTTCAGCGGCCGCGCCACGTTCGCTCGCATCCCACAGCGTGCGAACCTCGGCCGGCATAGCGAACGGCACATGCGGCCAGCCGAGCGCGCGCCGCGTGTTCGCGACTTCGTCGGCCCCGAGCGGCGCACCGTGCACGTCGTGCGTGCCCGCTTTCGACGGCGAGCCTTTGCCGATCACCGTGCGGCAGCAGATCAGCGTCGGCCGGCCGGCTGCGCGTGCGCGCGAGAGAGCCCGATCGACCGCGTCCACGTCATGTCCGTCCACCTCGCGTACGACATGCCAGCCGTAGGCCGCAAAACGCGCGGGCGTGTCGTCGCTGAACCACTGCGAGACGTGGCCGTCGATCGAGATGCCATTGTCGTCGTACAGCACTGTGAGCTTGTCGAGCTTCAACGTGCCGGCAAGCGAAGCCGCCTCGTGCGAAATGCCTTCCATCATGCAGCCGTCGCCGACGAATACATACGTGCGGTGATCGACGATCGAATGGCCCGGCCGGTTGAATTCGCGTGCGAGCAGCGCCTCGGCGAGCGCCATGCCGACCGCATTGGCGAGCCCCTGACCGAGCGGTCCGGTGGTCGTTTCAACGCCGGGGGTCACGCCCACCTCGGGATGCCCCGGCGTCCTGCTGTGCAATTGCCTGAAGCGCCTGAGTTCGTCGATCGGCAGGTCGTAGCCGGTGAGATGCAGCAGGCCATACAACAGCATCGAGCCGTGCCCGTTCGACAGCACGAAGCGGTCACGATCGGGCCACGCGGGATTGCGCGGATTGTGTTTCAGATGCCGGTCCCACAGCGCGACCGCAATCTCGGCCATGCCGAGTGGCATGCCCGGATGACCGGACTTCGCGGCTTCGACCGCGTCGATCGCGAGCATGCGCAGCGCGTCGGCCATCAGCCGGGTCGCGGGTGTTGCGACGGATTCTGCGACGGCACTCATCGAACCTCTCCTTGCACGAAATGGATAAACCGTGTTGCGCAGCGTCAGGCGCGCGCCCGCCGGTCGATCAGTTGCAGAATCATCGGCGTGAAAATCAGCTGCATCGCGAGACCCATCTTTCCGCCCGGCACGACGATCACATTCGGGCGCGACATGAACGAATCGTGCAGCATGGTCAGCAGATACTGGAAGTCGATCCCCTTCGGGCGCGCAAAACGGATCACCACGAAGCTCTCGTCCGGCTGCGGAATCTCACGGGCGATAAACGGATTCGACGTATCCACGGTCGGCACGCGCTGGAAGTTCACATGCGTGCGCGAGAATTGCGGGCAAATGTAGTTCACGTAGTCCGGCATACGCCGCAGGATCGTATCGACCACGGCCTCGTGCGAGTAGCCACGCATGGTCTGGTCGCGATGCAGTTTCTGAATCCATTCGAGATTGATGATCGGCACGACGCCGATCAGCAGATCCGCGTGTCGCGCAATGTCGATATCGTCGGTCACGGCTGCGCCGTGCAGGCCTTCATAGAACATCAGGTCGGTGTCGGGCGTCACCTCCTCCCACGGCGTGAAGGTTCCGGCATCCTGCTTGTAGAGCCGCGTTTCGCCTTCGTCATGAACGTAGTGGCGCAGCCTGCCGTTGCCGTTCTCGCCATAACTGGCGAACAGGGTCTCAAGTTCTTCGAGCAGATTCGCTTCCGGTCCGAAATGGCTGAAATTCGGTGCGCCATCCCGCTCGTGCTGCTTCATGGCCTCGCGCATGCCGTTGCGGTCATAACGATGAAAAGCGTCGCCTTCCACGATCTGCGCGTTGATTTTTTCGCGCCGGAAAATATGGGTAAAGCTCTTCATCACGGTTGTGGTGCCGGCGCCGCTCGAACCGGTCACCGCGATGATCGGGTGTTTGACTGACATGCGCTTGTCTCCGGATAGTGGTGTTCTGATCGGATGCCTTTCGCGAACCCGGGCTTTCCGGCGGCTAGGCCGTGAAACCCGGCAGGAACAGCGAGCGCCTGCTGAAAAGCGGCGAGGTGAAGGGCTGATCTTCGCCACGGTCGTATTCGCCGTGATAGCGGCCGATACGCTCCACCTCGTGCTTCGAGCCGAGGATCACCGGCACGCGTCCATGCAGCGCGCGCGGCACGACCTCGAGAATCCGCTCGCGCCCGGTGATCGAAAGACCACCCGCCTGTTCGACGAGAAAGCTCATCGGGTTGGCTTCATAGAGGAGCCGCAGGCGCCCTTCCATCGCCGGCGTCTTCGAGTCGCGCGGGTACATGAACACACCGCCGCGCATCAGGATGCGATGAACCTCGGCGACCATCGACGCGATCCAGCGCATATTGAAGTCGCTCGCACGGCAGCCGCTGCGCCCGTCCTTGCATTCCTGCACATAGCGGCGCACCGGCGGTTCCCAGAAGCGTTCGTTCGACGCGTTGATCGCGAACTCGACGGTGTCTTCGGGAATGCGGATGTTCGAATGAGTGAGCACGAAATTGCCGATCTCGCGCTCAAGCGTAAAACCATGCGTACCGTTGCCTACCGAGAGCACGAGCATGGTCGATGGGCCATAGACGGCGTAGCCCGCGGCCACCTGCTCGCAGCCCGGCCGCAGAAACGCGGACTCGCGGACTGTGCCGCGCGGATCGCTGCCGTTTCCATTTCCATTTCCATCGCCATTGCGCAGCACCGAAAAGATCGACCCCACCACGCCGTTGATGTCGATATTCGACGAACCGTCGAGCGGATCGAAGGCAAGCAGATAGTCGCCGCGCGGATAGCCCGGCGGGATCGCATAGACGCTCTCCATTTCCTCGGACACCATCGCGGCGAGCAGTCCGTCCCATTCGCATTGCTGCACGAAGATTTCATTGGTCGCGACGTCGAGCTTCTTCTGTTCCTCGCCGTGCGTGTTGATGCTCTGCGCGGAGCCGTAGTTGCCGCCGAGCGCGCCTTTGGTGAGCATCGCGGAGATCGACTTGATCGCGGCGGCGACATCGATCAGAAGCGCCGAGAGGCCGGCGTTGCGCGCCGTTTCCGTCGAACAGGGCTGGCGGTCGAGGGTGTCGATCAGAAACTTCGAAAGGGTCGTACGTCCGTCTTGCATGGCGATCTCCTGAGGATTGTTTTCGTTCAGCCTGGCGGCGCCGGCACGGCGCGCGTTGCATGCGAGGACGCAGGCGCCCCGGCGTTCGCCGCGAGCGCTTCAGATTCAGTGAACACGCGGCTCGCGCGAACGTCGGCGGCGGCGATCAGCGTGAGCGCGGCCGCGTCGATCGGCGCGCCGCCCTGCATCGCCGTGGCGAAAAGACGGTTGGCCTGGCGCAGCCGCGAGCGATCGAGCGCATTGCGCACCGAGCGGGCGTTGGCGAAATTCGCCTGCCTGGTGCGCAGCGCGAGATAGTCGGCGAAAGCGCGCCGCGAGTCGGCGTCGAAGCGGTAATGCATCGTCGCGAGCATACGCTCGGCGATGTCGAGCAGTTCCGCGCCGTCGTAGTCGGGAAACGTGATGTGATGCGCAATGCGCGAGCGAAAGCCCGGATTGCTTTCGAAGAACACTTCCATGCGCGCGGCGTAACCGGCCAGAATCACCACCAGATCGTCACGCTGGTTTTCCATGGTCTGCAGCAGGATCTCGATTGCTTCCTGACCGTAATCGCGTTCGTTTTCCGGGCGATACAGGTAATAGGCTTCGTCGATGAAAAGCACGCCGCCCATCGCGCGTTTCAGCACATCGCGCGTTTTCGGCGCGGTGTGGCCAATGTACTGGCCGACCAGGTCGTCGCGCGTGACCGACACCAGATGATTGCGGCGAATGTAGCCGAGCCGGTGCAGCACTTCCGCCATGCGCAGCGCGACCGTGGTCTTGCCCGTGCCGGGATTGCCCGAGAAACACATATGCAGGGTAGGCGCGCCGCCCGCGAGACCGAGCGAATCGCGCGCGCGCTCAACGAGCAGATGCGCCGCGATCTCGCGAATGCGGGTTTTCACCGGGGCGAGCCCGACCAGATCGCGGTCGAGTTCGGCGAGCACGTCGCCGATGCCGGAGTCGCGATAGAGCGCGGCGAGATCGACCTGCGGCGCTTGCGCGCGGCTGTCCTGGCTGTCCTGTAACGCGGCAGCGTCTCGCCCGTCAGAACACAGCGCGTTCGCGTCTATGGCGGCAGCTTCGGTCATGGCCTCTCCCTCTGCTTGTGGCATTCATCGAGCCTCGCATTGCGGGCTCCCCTTTTAGCGCGCCGCTCCGTATCGTTCGCCCGACGGCCGGTCGCCCGCGTAGCCCGACAACCCGTAGCGCTGCACGCGTCCCGGTCCGTCCTGACGCGTCAGGCGGAAGCCCGGCTCTTCGTCCGGACGGTTGACGATAAACGACAGGCGCATCGTCTCGAAGCCGCGCACCGAGTCGAACGCGTTGACCTTGATGTAGTGCTGCGGCTGCGCCGCGCGGCACGCCTTCACTTCCTGCAACACGCCGGCCGCATCGCGCAGGTCAAACATCGGCAGGCCCCACATTTCCCAATACGTGTTGCGCGGATGCGGGTCGTCGGTGTATTCGACCGAGCAGGCCCAGCCCTGGCTCAGCGCGTAGTCGATCTGCAAACGGATCTCCTCGTCGGTCAATTCCGGCAGGAAGGAAAACGTGCCCTGTGTAATACGCATGACGTACCTCGTTGATGAATGCAGCGTTCGGAACGGCGCCAGCAGTCTCCCGCGCAGTGCGGCTGCACTGCGGTCGAACCCGCCCTGAAAATCCTGAATGCCCGCCGCTCACGCCGCGGTCGGCGTGGCGGCGAAATCCGGCGTGTCGGTGGACGCGTAGTTGAAGGTCACGTCCCGCCACGTATCGAGCGCCTGCTTGAGCGGCGTGCACCAGCGTGCCGCGGCTTCGAGAATGTCCGGCCCTTCGTGAACGATGTCGCGGCCCTCGTTGCGCGCCTTCACCATCGCTTCGAGCGCGACGCGATTCGCCACCGCGCCCGCCTGGATACCGGCCGGGTGGCCGATCGTGCCCCCGCCGAACTGCAGGATCGCGTCGTCGCCGAACAGATCGAGCAGTTGATGCATCTGTCCCGCGTGAATGCCGCCTGAGGCCACCGGCATCACTTTGCGCAGACCGGCCCACGGCTGGTCGAAGAAAATCCCGCGCGACAGGTCGACCTCGTTGTGCGATTCGCGGCACACGTTGTAATAGCCTTGCACCGAAAGCGGATCGCCTTCGAGTTTGCCCACCGCCGTGCCCGCATGCGCGTGATCGACGCCCGCCATGCGCAGCCACTTCGCGATCACGCGAAACGAAATGCCGTGGTTGCGCTGCCGCGTATAGGTGCTGTGCCCGGCGCGATGCAGATGCAGAATCATGTCGTTCCTGCGGGCCCAGCGCGCCATCGACTGAATCGCGGTCCAGCCGATCACCAGATCGATCATCACGATGCATGAACCCAGTTCCTTCGCGAATTCGGCGCGCTCATACATGTCCTCCATCGTGCCGGCCGTCACGTTCAGGTAGTGGCCCTTGACCTCGCCCGTCTCCGCCTGCGCGCGATTCACCGCTTCCATCGCAAACAGAAAACGGTCGCGCCAGTGCATGAACGCCTGCGAGTTGATGTTCTCGTCGTCCTTCAGAAAATCCAGCCCGCCGCGCAATCCTTCGTACACGACGCGGCCATAGTTCTTGCCCGACAAACCCAGTTTCGGCTTGACGGTCGCGCCGAGCAGCGGCCGTCCGTACTTGTCGAGCCGTTCACGCTCGACGACGATTCCGGTCGGCGGCCCCTGGAAGGTCTTCAGATAAGCAACAGGTATGCGCATGTCTTCGAGACGCAGCGCCTTGAGCGGTTTGAAGCCGAACACGTTGCCGATGATCGACGCCGTCAGGTTGGCGACCGACCCTTCTTCGAACAAATCCAGTTCATAGGCGATGTACGCGAAATATTGCGGTTCGCCTGCGTTCGAGGCCGGCACCGGATCGACCCGATAGGCTTTCGCGCGGTACATGTCGCACGCGGTCAGCCGGTCAGTCCACACCACGGTCCAGGTTGCCGTCGACGATTCGCCGGCCACGGCCGCCGCCGCCTCCTCCGGATCGACGCCGGGCTGCGGCGTGATGCGAAAGAGCGCGATCACGTCGGTATCTTTGGGCGTGTAATCGGGCTGCCAGTAGCCCATCTCGCGGTACTTCATCACGCCCGCGGCGTACCGTTCGCGAGGGTTCCCCGCGTCGCGCGGCTTGTGTATGGAATCGATCACCGGTTGACTGAAATCGTTCATGACGTATCCTCGAGAGTGAACAGGCGCGCTGCCGGAAGAACGAAGCGCTTGTGTGCACTGTAGGCATGAACGCAGTCATTGAGAATTCACGATTTTATTTGGCAGACTTAACCGATCCGTTATCGTTCACCGAAACGCGGATCACGAAAACGCAGTTCACGAAGCGAATTTTCAACACGTGCGCTTTCGATCGGTAGACAATGATCTGCATGGGAATTGCAAGCATCGCGTGACAGAAGCGGCTGCCTTCGCCCGTCATGGAACACTTTGCTGCATTCCCGGAACAGTGCGCGGTGCAACCGCATCGTGCCGCGCGCCCGGTGGCCGCGCCGGCGCAATTCGGCAAACGCTGTATTGCGGCGCGTCAGTGCGCTATCCACGCCGTGTCGCCGAATACCCGGCATGGAGCTTGCGTAGTAACCCACGCCAATGAAGTCCGGCATCACGCCGGGCCGACGGCGCAACGCTGTATCAATACCTGGAGGAAACACGTATGCAATGGACCACTCCGAGCTACACCGATATGCGTTTTGGTTTCGAAATCACGATGTATATCGCTACGCGTTAAGCCCGCACGGGCCGCGAGACGCGGCCCTTCTGCGGATTGCTGTGTAATCCCTAGCTAGACGGCCGGCCTTTCGGCGCTGCCAGGACACGCGTTCCCAGCCATGATCCACGAAACGATCGTCACCACGGCAGCGTGCGATGGCCGTCCTCACATCGCGCCAATGGGAGCGCGTTACGAGGGCGACTTCGTCATCCTCTCGCCTTTTCGTCCGTCCGTGACGCTCGACAATATCGCGGCGTCGCGCGCAGCGGTGCTGAACTTCACCACGGACGTCCGTATCTTTGCCGGCTGCGTTACGCATTACGCAACCGATTGGCCCACGCTCGCGGCGAGCCGCGTGGCGAGCGTCAGGCTCGCCGAATCGCTCGCGCATGCGGAACTCGAACTCGACGACCTGCGCGACGACAAGGAGCGCCCGGTGCTGCGCATGAAATGCGTGCACCGCGAAAACCATGCGCCGTTCGGCGGCTTTAACCGCGCCCAGGCGGCGGTGGTGGAAGGCGCGATTCTCGTCAGCCGGCTGTTCATGCTGCCCGCCGACAAGGTGGACCGGGAAATGGCCTACCTGCAGATCGCCATCGACAAAACGGCGGGCGAGGCCGAACTCACCGCCTGGAACTGGCTCACCGCCGCGATCGCGCGGCACCGCGAGAATCTCGCAGCGTCCGGCGGCTCGGCCGCCGAACTCGTGTCCCACTAGTTTTTCCCGTCTTTCGGAGAATATCGATGACCGCATTGCTCGCGAGCGTCCGCTCGGATGAGGAGGCGTTCGACGCCGCCCAGGCCGGCGCCGAACTGATCGACCTGAAGGAGCCGAACGCGGGTGCGCTCGGCGGTTTGTCGATCGGCGACATCACGCAGATCGCGCGCCGGCTGCGCGCCCATTACCCGGTCAAGCCTATCAGCGCCACGATCGGCGATGTACCGGCGGATGCGCTCGACGAGATCGCGACACGCGTTATCGAAGTGAGCGACGCGGGCATCGATTATGTAAAAGTGGGCGTGACGCCCGGACCGGCCGCACGGCGTTGCCTCGAACAACTGGCCAACCTGCCGGCAGCGGTCGTGCCGGTGCTGCTATGCGACGGCGGGATGGACGGCGAGCTGGTTGCCTACGCGGCCACGCTCGGCTTCGTGGGCCTGATGTTCGATACCGCCGGCAAGGACGGCAGCACGCTGTTCGACCACGTGGATGGCGACACGCTCGCCCAATGGTTGCGGATCACGCGCGAGCGCGGCGCGATGAGCGGCATTGCCGGCTCGCTCGGCTGGGCGCAGTTCGAGCAGATCCGTGCGCTCGCGCCGGACGTGGCGGGTTTTCGCACCGCGCTATGTGTCGATGGACGGCGCTCGCGGCTCGATCCGCAGCGCGTCGCGCAATGGGCCGCCGCGCTGCACCGTCCGTCGGGCGAGGTCAGTGGCGCGGTCGCGGCGGCGGACGCGCGAGCCTCGGGCGCGGCGCGGTTTTGATGCTTGCCCATGCATACCATTACATGTCACCGCACAACCGGCGACATGCAACGCACGCTCCAAAACGCTAGCTAACCGGCGTATTCAACAGCCGGTCGCGCATCAACGCGACATTGTCCTTGTTGAACAGTTCGACCACGTAATTGGCCTCGTTCACATAGTCGACGAAACACCGGTCGACCACGCCCGAGGCGGCCAGCGTTTCGAGCCGCTCGTCCTCGGCGATCGGACATGACTTCACCACGATCAGCCGCTCGGCGTTGAGCATGGTCGAGAGCCACGCGGCGAGGCTGTCGGAAGTGGTGTCCCAGTTGCTCATCGCGTCCGGCGTGTCGCGCATCAACGCGGTCGGCACCCACACGGCGACATGGCCGTCGCGCAGCGCGCGGCGGATCTTCGCCTCGCTCGAGGCGAGTACGAGTTCAGGCAAGACCCCTTGCATCAGAATCGCGTATTGCGTCATGGCGAGCAGACACATATTGTGCGCGGCGAGATCGTCGAAGCGCCACTCGCTCTGGTATTGCCGCACCTTGTCCGCGAAATCACCGCCGCCGGGCACGATGACGACGCGCCCGCCCCCCACTTCGCATAGCTCGGTGAGCCAGTGGCGCAGCGTCGGCTCGTGACTCAGGCTGCCCCCGATCTTGACCACCCACATGACCGTTGTCCTCGTTTCCGATTAACTGCATTGACCTGCCGCCTGCCCGATTGCCCGCCTGCCCGATTGCCCGATTGCCCGATTGCCCGTTTGCCCGCTTCGTTCGCCCGATTACCTGCCCGTCTGCATGCTCCGTCGCGTCCAACAACCGCTCTTTGCCGCCTCGCGCGACAACCTGCGCTGCACCGCGTCCGTTCGCGTCAAGCCGCCCGCGACGCCGCTCTACAGTTTTCATCAGCGGCTTCGTCGTAGCGCGTTGCCGCCAGCAACGCCACCGCCACACTCGGCGCGCACGTCGCAGCCCGGTCCGACCGGCTCGCCGGCACACTCGCCAGCGTGCCGAAATCGATGTAGCCGCGCGCCTCTTCGCGCGCAAGCGCCGCCGCGAGAAACCGTCCGCAGCCTGCGCCCACCAGCGGCGCGGCGGCGAGTTCAGGGTGCGCCGCCGTCACCCGCGCCAGATTGACGCCGATTTCGCGCAGTTGCAGTTCGCGCCAGCGCAGCGCGAACCGGCGCCATTCGGCGGGATCCGTTTCATGAGCATCGCGGCCGATCATCCGCGCGAGCCGCGTGCGGCTTGCGCTTTCCGTCTTCGGCCCCTGGTCGGCGCACGGATACAGGTCGTACTGCGGCGCCAGTTCACCCGTGAGCCGATAGACGTCCGCCGTGGTCGCAAACCATTCGTTCATCACGTTGACGGCCGTCCCGGCGAATTCGATGCGCTGCGCGACACCGCACAACGGCGTGCGCACCACCCCCTGGTACACGAGCTCGCCCGTGGCGAGCCGCCCGGCATCGGTCGCGGCGCGCGCGACGACACGGCCGCCCGCGAGCGGAATGATGTCGGTGGTCGTGCTGCCGATGTCGATGAGCAGCGCATCGGGCACGCGTGTCGCCACCCAGCGCGCGGTCGCCAGCCAGTTCGCCGAGGCGACGCTGCGCCAGCCGGCCGCGCAGGTCTGCGCCGTGAGCCAGCCGGCGTCGCCGGCGTAGAAGCAGAGCCGCGGCCCGAGCCGCTCTGCCAGCGCGGCGGCGATCGCCCGCACGCCTTGCGCGCGGTCCTCGAAAAGGTCGACCATCTCGCCGGTCATCGTCACCGCGTGTTGCGCGGCGTGGCTCTGCGCGAGCGGCCAGCGCTCGAAGACGAGGTCGATGGTTCGCTCCAGATGGTCGAGCCCCTGCCACAGCGGACACGCCCATTGCGCGATGTCGAGCACGGTGCCGCCGGCATCGGCCATCGACACCTTCACATGCGCGCCGCCCACATCCCAGCCGAACACCGGCCCGCTATCCTGAGTCGCGGGACTTGCATGCTTGACGCGCGCGGTGCTCACGGCTGGGCTCCACAGGCAGACTGTGCGCCACGGCTGCGCGCCGCCGGCCCGGATCGCCCGATGCGCACCCCGTGCGCCGCGAGCAGGGTGCGTGCGAGTTCGCCGCCCGGCGCCCCGGACAGGCCCGCATACGCCACGGTCAGGCGCGGATTGACCTCGATCACGACCGGCCCGCGCAGCGGATGCCACACCACGTCGATGCCGACGAAGCCGCGCAAGCCCGGCATCGCCTTCGCGACGCGCTGTGCCAGCGCGCCAAGCAAGCGCCCCTGATCGCCGGCCAGATCGATCTGATTGACCGTCACGCCGTCGAATTCGACAATGCGCGGTTGCCGCTGCGACGCGTCGTTTGCGCTCAAGCTGATTTGCTGCCGGTTGATGCTGATGAGTTCCACACCGTCGGCACGGCAGATCAGCGAAAGGCTGAGCGGCTCGCCGTCGACCCAGGCCTGCAGCACCGGATTGCGCGCGGCAGCCGCGCGTGCATCGTATTCGGCGCAGGCGTCGGCGAAATTGTCGAACACGAAGGTATCGAGGCCGCCCGCGCCGTCGTCCGGTTTCACGACCCAACGCTCGCCGGGCAGTTCGTCGGACTGTCCGGGTTCGATCGCGGGCGTCGTGGCGATACCCTGCGCCGCGAGCAACGCCGCCGTGGCGCTCTTGCTCGACGCCACGCGGATCGCTTCTTTCGCGCAGCCGAGCCAGCGCGCCGCGCCCACCGCGTCGTATAGGTGGAGCAGCAAGCCGTCGCATTCCGGCGCGATGATCCACGCGTAATCGTGCTCGCGCGCCACCCGTGCGACGAAGGCCGTCATGGACTCGCCTTGCGCGGCCCTACAATGAGCAAGCGCCGGGTCGACGGTTTCGAAGCGCGAGCTCGCGAAGCTCACGTCCACGCCGTCGAGCTCACGCAAGTCGCTCACCAGCGCGTCGCGCATCACCCGGCCTTCGACTATCAGCGCGCTCAGGTCGGCGAGACTCGCCGCGCCGGCATGTGCCGGGTCGATGCCGCCGCCGGTGAGATACTCGTAGACAAAGATCTTGGTCAAAGGAACGCGCCCCTATGCAGGTGATACCGGTTCTCGATCTGCTCGACGGCCACGTGGTGCGCGCGGTGCGCGGCGAACGAACGGCCTATCGGCCCATCCGCTCGTCGCTCGCCGCCACCAGCGAGCCGCTTCACATCGCCCGTGCGCTGCTTGCGGCAAGCGGCGCACGAACGCTCTATATCGCCGACCTCGGCGCGATCCTTCAGCAAGGCGCTCATGTCGAGACGCTCGCTGCACTGCGTGCCGCCCTGCCCGGCACTGACATCTGGCTCGACGCGGGCTATGCCGACTACACCTCGATGCATTCGCTGTTCGAACGCATCGAAGCAACCTGCAAGCGCAACAGCAACAGCCAACCTGCTCCGCACGATCTCGCGACCCTCGTGCCCGTATTCGGCACCGAGTCGCTGCGCGACATCGACGCGCTGCGCGCCGCCGAAGCCGCCGGTCTCTCGCCGATCCTTTCGCTCGACCACCGCACCGGCCAACTACTCACCGCCACCGCATTCGAGCGCACCTCCGCGTGGTGGCCTCGAAGAGTGATCGCAATGACGCTCGATCAGGTGGGCAGCTACGACGGCCCCGATCTCGCCACGGTCGAACGCATTCGTGCCGTTGCTCCCGCGCATTCCGCCGTGATCGGAGCGGGCGGCATTCGCCATCGCGACGATGTTGCGGCAGCGGCCCGCAGCGGTGCTTCTGCGTGGCTCGTCGCGTCCGCGCTGCATGATCGGCAAATCGGCGCGCCGCTCATCGAATCCACATAGGCGAGCCATACAAATTCCATGCCAAACGTCGGAGAGGGTGTGGATGTAAACGAACGGCAAGCTGATGTGGCAGTTCGTGACACTCTGCTCCAGATTGACACACAACCTGTGCGGCGCAGCCGGCAGGCGTGACGCCGATTCGGCTGGGCAGATGCGGCGCATCGCGCAAACGGCGGCCGTATCGATCCCTTTAAGCGCAGTGCCACATGAGCGGCGCACCATTCGCCGCACACCCGCACCATCGCCATGCATCCGGATCGGCATGGAGCTTGCTAAAAGTGCGGCCATGCACCTCTCGTCCATCGATCCATCGTCCACGAGCCCGTCGGCCGCGACCAGCGCGCCCGCCTCGCCGGTTACGCGCGATTGGATCTGTCCGTTCTGCCCGCTGCTATGCGACGACCTCGTCGTCGAGTCGCGCGAAGACGCCACGCTCGCGGTGCCCGATACCGAATGCCCGCGCCTCGCGCAAGCGCTCGCATGCTATGGCAGTGCGGATGCGCAGTGCGGCAACAGCGTCGATGGTCAAGACGCGGATCTCGATACCGCACTGGCGAGCGCGGCGCGGATACTTGCCTCGGCACGCCGCCCGTTGTTCGGCTCGCTGACCACGGACGTTGCCGGCACCCGTGCGCTGTACACGCTCGCCGCTGGCTGCGGCGCCATTCTCGATCATCTGCACGGCGATGCGATGAGCGCGGCCACGCTGCCATTACAGGATCGTGGGTCGTTCTTCACGACGCTGTCCGAAGTGCGTTCACGTGCGGACCTGCTGGTGTTTTTCGGCTGCCGGCCGTCGCAGCGTTACCCGCGTTTCTTCGCGCGTACGCTGGAAGGCACGCAGCAGCAACGCGACCTGGTGTTCGTCGGCTGCACACCTGACCCGGCGGCGAGCAGCCTGGCGAATGCGCGAATCGAAGCGCTCCTGCCGGACGCCGATCCTTTCGACACGCTCGCGCTCTGGTCCGCACTTAGCGAAGGCCGTGAGCCTGGCGCATTGCAGGACGACAGCACGGGTGCAGCAGAAGCGCTTGCCACGCTACAGGCACGCATCGCCGCCGCGCACTACACCGTGCTCGTCTACGAACCTGCGGCGCTGCCCGGCCCGCACGCCACGCTGCTGATCGAAGCATTGAACCGGATCGTCAAGGCGGCCAACCGCACCGTACGCGCCGGCTGTCTCGCGCTCGGCGGCGACGACGGCGCGCTGACCGTCAATCAGACCGTGACCTGGCTTTCGGGTCTGCCGCTCCGTACTCGTGTCTCCACGCCCGCACGCATCGCCGGCACGGCGCCGCTCGACTACGATCCGTATCGCTACCGCACGGCCCGACTGCTCGCCGAGGGCGAGATCGATGCCTTGCTGTGGGTCGCCAGCTTCGCGCCGCCGGCCTGGCCGCAAGCGCTCGCCGAAGACGTACCGGCGATCGTGCTCGGCCATCCCGCTTTAGCGCAGGCCGCGAAATCGCGTGGCGGCGCCACCGTGTTCATTCCCGTCGCCACGCCTGGCATCGATAGCGGCGGACATCTGTTTCGCGTCGACGGCTCGGTCGTGATGCCGCTCGCTGCCGCACGCGGTGCGGCGCTGCCGTCAGTGGCGGCGATCGCATCGCGACTGGCTGAGCGGCTCCACGCCCAACCCGCCGCACAGGTGCAGCCATGAGTCTGATCCGGCTCAAGGGCGGCACGCTCTTCGATCCCACCAACGGCGTGAACGGCGAGCGCCGCGACCTGGCGATCCGCGACGGCCGCATTGTCGACGTGCCCGCCGGTACGCCGGCCGACCATGAATACGATGCCACCGGCATGATCGTGATGGCAGGCGGCATCGACATGCACTCGCATATCGGCGGCGGCAAGACCAATCTTTCGCGCCTGCTGCTGCCCGAGGATCATCGCGACGACCGTGTGCGGGACGCCGCCTACGAATCGGTGCAGGATGCGAACGGCCGCTATCTGCGGCTGCCGTCGTGCGGAGTCTGCACGCCCGGCACGCTCGCAACCGGCTACCGCTACGCCGAAATGGGCTACACGGCCGCGTTCGAACCGGCCATGATGCCGTCCAACGCGCGCCACACGCACCTCGAAATGGGCGACACGCCGATCATCGATCACGGCGCGTACGTGATGCTCGGCAACGACGAACTGTTCCTGCAGATGCTCGCCGCGCGCGACGACTTCGAGCGGCTGCGCGACTACATCGGCTGGACGATTCATGCGAGCAAGGCGCTCGGCGTGAAGGTCGTCAATCCCGGCGGCATCTCGGCGTTCAAGTTCAACCAGCGTTCGCTGAACGTGGACGAGCCGCACGTGCATTACGGCATCACGCCGCGCGAGGTGCTGCACACCCTCTCGCGCGCGTTGACCGAACTGCGCGTGCCGCATCCGCTACATGTGCATGCGAGCAATCTCGGCGTGCCCGGCAACATCGATTCGACGATCGCCACGATGGATGCCGCCGACGGCCTGCCGATCCATCTCACGCATATCCAGTTTCATAGCTATGGCACCGAGGGTCCGCAAAAGTTTTCGTCGGGCGCGCGGCAGATCGCCGAAGCGGTGAACGCGCGGCCGAACGTGTCGATCGACGTCGGACAGATCATCTTCGGGCAGACCGTCACCGCATCGGGTGACACCATGATGCAGTTCCGCAACACGCCGCTCGCGCGTCCGCACAAATGGGTGATCGGCGATATCGAATGCGACGCGGGCTGCGGCGTGGTGCCGTTCCGCTATCGCGAGCAGAGCTACGTGAATGCGTTGCAGTGGATCATCGGCCTCGAGATCTTTCTGCTGATCGACGACCCGTGGCGCGTCGCGATGACCACCGATCATCCGAACGGCGGTCCGTTCACGAGCTATCCGCATCTGATCCGCCTGCTGATGGACAAATCGTTTCGCGGCGAGCAACTCGCGAAGCTCAATGCCGACGCACAGGTGGCGAGCGCGTTGCCGCAGTTGCAACGCGAGTTCTCGCTGTACGAAATCGCCATCATCACGCGCGCCGGCCCGGCACGCCTGCTCGGGTTGCGCGACCGGGGCCATCTGGGCGTCGGCGCGGCGGCGGACATTGCCGTCTATCGCGACGACGCGGACCGCGAGCGGATGTTTACGTCGCCCGCTTATGTGTTCAAGGACGGCGAACTGGTCGCGCGCGACGGCACGCTCGTCGCCACGCCCACGGGCGGCATCCATTTCGTTTCGCCCGACTTCGACCGGGGCATCGAGAAGACGCTGCGTGCCTACAGCGACGCCAATCTCGCGAACAACTTCGCGCATGCCGCAATCGGCGACGACGAGATCTGCAACTGCTGCCGCGGCGGCAGACTGCTGCCGGTCGAATGTCTCGCGAACGGCTGAGCAAAGGCGAAGCGCACACAATGAGCGAACCGGCGACCCTGCAGATCAACGGCACCACGATCGACGCCACCTTCGCGGAAGCCTTTCCGATGAAGGCGACGCGGCTCGTCATCACCGCCCATACGCCGGCCTGGGCGATGAACGCCGCCAACTCGCTGACGGGTTTCGCCACCTCGGTGATCGGCTGCGGCTGCGAAGCGGGCGTCGAACGCATGCTGCCGGCCGGGCAAACGCCCGATGGCCGGCCGGGCGTGACGGTACTGCTGTTCGCGGTCTCGTCGAAGGAACTGGCCAAACAGATCGAACGGCGCGTCGGGCAATGCGTGCTCACCTGCCCGACCACCGCTGTGTACGGCGGCATCGACGCCGAAACGAGCCGCGCGCCGCTGTCCGACCGGGCGTCGCTCGGCAGTGGTCTGCGCTTTTTCGGCGACGGCTGGCAGATCTCGAAGATGCTCGGCGACACGCGTTACTGGCGCGTGCCGGTGATGGACGGCGAGTTCGTCTGCGAAGACACTGCGCTCACCGTCAAAGCCGTGGGCGGCGGCAACCTGATTCTGCTGGCGCGCGATATCGACGCCGCACTCGCCGCCGCCGAGGCCGCGGTCGCCGCCATGCGCAGGCTGCCGAACGTGATCATGCCGTTCCCGGGCGGCGTCGTGCGCTCGGGTTCGAAGGTCGGCTCGAAATACAAAGGCGCGAGCGCATCCACCAACGACGCGTTCTGCCCCACGCTCACGGGTCTCTCGGCGCACAGCGAACTGAGCGCGGAAGTCGGCAGCGTGCTCGAAATCGTGATCGACGGGCTCACGGATACGGACGTGGGCGCCGCCATGACCGCGGGTATCGGCGCGGCCACCGGGCTCGGACGCGCGGCCGGCCTGCTGCGGATTTCGGCGGGCAACTACGGCGGCAAGCTGGGGCCTTACCACTTCCATCTTCACAGCCTCGCAGCCGGCCTCGACGGGAGCCGCGCATGAGTCAACGCACAACGCTGCGCGTGAAAACGCCGCCGGGTTTCCGGGTCGACGCTTCCTCCCTGCTGCCGATGCCGCTCGCGGCGATGAGCGTGGCGGACATCGAGCGCATGGTCCTGCCCGCGGGCAACGACAGGTGTATCGTGGGCGATATATTCCACGTGTCACGCAATGAAGCCGCCGATGTCTCCGAAGCGCCTCACGCCGGCGCCACCCTGGTGTTCGAGAACGCAGAGCCGTGGCTCGACCGCGTCGGTGCACGGATGACGGACGGGCACCTCGTCGTTCACGGTTCGACCGGCGACTACAGCGGTTTCCAGATGGCGGGCGGCATGCTGCACATCGAAGGCGACGCCGGACATTTCACAGCGTGCGAAATGCGCGGCGGCCGCCTGACGGTGACCGGCCATAGCGGCGATTTCGCCGCCGGCGCGCTCGCCGGCGACATGGAAGGCATGACGGGCGGCACGCTGACGATTCATGGCAACGCGGGTGCACGGCTTGCCGATCGCATGCGCCGCGGCCTCGTGCTGGTCGGCGGCAACGCGGGCGATTTTGCCGCGTCGCGACTGGTGGCGGGCACCATTGGTATCGGCGGTCAACTCGGCGCGCATTATGCGTACGGTATGAGGCGCGGCACGCTCCTGCTCGCCCAGCGGCCGGCGCACTTGCCGCCGACGTTCACCGAAGGCGGCCGCGGTTTCGACGTGTTCTGGGCGCTCCTCGTGCGCAGTCTCGCCATTGAAATCGCGCCTTTTTCGCAGTGGCGCACGGCGAGTTTGCCGACGCGCCACGCGGGCGATCTCGCGGTCGACGGACGAGGGGAAATACTGGTCGTGAGTTAGTCGCCGGAACCGGATGGCACGCAAAACAGCCCGTCAAACGGTGTTCGACAGAAACACCGGATAACGAAGGAGACAGCATGACGATAGCGCATTCTTCCCACCTGTCGCCGGGCGCCGAAGCGCCCGCGCCGCGCTATGCCGGCGTAATGATCGCGCTGCACTGGCTGATTGCTCTCGGCATCATCGGCCTGCTTGCGCTCGGACTCTATATGGTCGGACTGCCGAAGGGGATGCCGCTCAAGGCGACGCTGCTCAACCTTCACAAGTCGGTCGGACTGACGGTTTTCCTGCTGGTGCTTCTGCGCATCATGGCGCGTGTGGCCTTCAACCGGCCGCCCTTGCCGCCGATGCGACCGTGGCAACGCGCCGCCGCGCGCACTACGCAGGGCCTTTTATACGTGGCAATGGTCGCGATGCCGGTGTGCGGCTATCTGGGTTCGTCGTTCAACCGCTACGGGACGCGCTTCTGGGGTCTCCCGCTGCCGAAGTGGGGCTGGGACGACGCAGGTTTGCGCGAACTCTTCTTCGGCCTTCATCAGGCGATCGGCTATGCGCTGATCGTATTGATCGTGCTGCACGTGGCGGGCGCGCTCAAGCATCAGTTGATCGACCGCGACAATCTGCTGGCGAGGATGCTGCCATGATGCGGCGCGCCTCAAGTTCCGGGTCAACGCCAGGGGCACGGCACGCTTCACCACAAGCGCCGCTGACGGTCGACGCGCTGCGTACGCGCGATGGGCATCGCGTGTCGTTCACCGTAGCCGGTGCGGCTGACGGCGTGCCGGTGGTCGTGCTGCACGGCGGTCCGGGCAGCGGCAGTCAGCCTGGCGCACTGCGGCTCTTCGATCTGACGCGCTTCAGGGTCGTGCTGATCGACCAGCGCGGCACCGGCGCCTCGACGCCGCACGGCAGCGTGCGCCATAACCGCACCGACCGGCTGATCGAAGATATCGAAGCGATCCGTGTCCGGCTCGGCGTCGAACGCTGGGGCGTGCTCGGCGGCTCATGGGGCGCCGCGCTCGCGCTCGCCTATGCCGGCCGGCATCCGCAGTCTGTGACGGGCGTGGTGATGCGTGGCCTGTTTCTCACTTCCTCGCGCGAGGTTCGCGGGTTGTTCGTCACGGCGCGCAAACGCGCGCCGCGCGCATGGGCGCAGTTGTGTGCGGCCGCGCAGTGCGACCGGCCCGCTTCGTTGCTGGCATGCTGCCATGCCCGGTTGCAACGCGGCGGAAACGCGAACCAGGCGCAACAGCATGCACTCGCGCTCGCATGGCGCGGCTATGAAAATGCCGTGCTCGCCAGTGCCACCTCACGCCGCTCACGCTCGCCCGCAAGAAGTTCGCGTCAAGACACGCGCAAGCTGATCGGCAAGTACCGGATTCAGGCTCACTACCTCATGCATCGCTGCTGGCTCGGCGACACCCGTCTGCTCTCGCTGGCGCGCGGCGCCGCCGCGGCAGGCGTGCGGCTCGTCGCCGTGCATGGCTCGCGTGATCCGGTGTGCCCGCCGGACAATCTGCGACGCCTCGTGCGTGCCGTTCCCGCGGCACGCGTCGAATACGTGCGCGCCGGCCACCTGGCGAGCGACCCGAAGCTGCACGAACGCGTTGCCGCAGCACTCGCGATGATGTTCCTCCCAACCACTCACGACGAGGGGCGCGTTCTGCGCCGCGCGGCATGAAGATCAAGGTACTCGGCTCGTCGGCGGGCGGCGGTTTCCCGCAATGGAACTGCAATTGCCGCAATTGCGACGGCGTGCGGCACGGCACGATAAAGGCAACACGCCGCACGCAATCGTCGATCGCGGTGAGCGCGAACGGCGAGGACTGGCTGCTCGTCAACGCGTCGCCCGATCTGCTCGCGCAGATCGCCGCCAACCCGGAATTGCAGCCGGCTCGCCGCGCGCGCGACAGCGGCATTGCCGCGGTGCTGGTTATCGACGCGCAGATCGATCACGTGACCGGCCTGCTGATGCTGCGCGAACGCGACACGCCGCTGCCGCTCTATGCGACCGATGCGGTATGGCAAGACTTGTGCAGCGGTTTTCCGGTTGCGCCGATCCTCTCGCACTATTGCGGCGTCGAGCATCGGCGTATCGCGCTCGACGGCGTGCCGCTGACCGTAGATGCGCTCAACGGCGTGCAGATCGACGCGCTGCCGCTATCGAGCAAGGCGCCGCCCTATTCGCCGCATCGCAACGCACCCCAGCGCGGCGACAACATCGGACTTGTCATCACGAACCGGCAGACCGGCAAGCGCGTGTTCTACGCGCCCGGACTCGGCGCAATCGAAGCGCATGTGCTCGCGGCGATGCGCGAGGCCGATCTGCTGCTCGTCGACGGCACGCTGTGGACCGCCGATGAAATGATCCGCCTGGGTCTCTCGAAGAAGACCGCGGCCGACATGGGCCATCTGCAGCAGTCCGGCCCCGGCGGCATGATCGAGGTGCTGGACTCGCTCGGCGCGCACAATGCCCGCAAGGTGCTCATTCACATCAACAACACCAATCCGATTCTCGTCGAGGATGGCCCCGAGCGCCGCATCCTGACCGAACACGGCATTGAAGTGGCGTATGACGGAATGACGTTCGAGATCTGACATGAAGCGATGAAATCAGACTGAAGCGGGAGATGAAGCGCAAGTCTGCAAGCGTAGTCACGAAGTGCAAAACGGAGACAGCATGAACGCGAAAGATACCTTGGGCACGGCACCGCAGCAGGACGCGGAAACGAACGGACGCGACGGGCGCCCGGCCTGGACCCGCGAAGAATTCGAAGCACAGTTGCGCGCGAAAGGCGCCGCGTATCACATCCATCATCCGTTCAATGTGAAGATGAATAGCGGCGGTTGCTCCCGCGAGCAGATTCGCGGCTGGGTCGCCAATCGCTTCTATTATCAGATCAATATTCCGTTGAAGGATGCGGCCGTGCTGTCGAATTGCCCTGATCGCGAAACGCGCCGCCGCTGGGTGCTGCGCATTCTCGACCACGACGGTTACGGCGACGAGGAAGGCGGCATCGAAACATGGGCACGGCTCGGCGACGCGGTCGGCTTGTCGCGTGACGACCTATGGTCGCTGAAACAGGTGGCGCCCGGCGTGCGTTTCGCCGTCGACGCCTATGTGAATTTCGCGCGCCGCGCGCCGTGGCAGGAATCGGTCTGCTCGTCGCTCACGGAAATGTTCGCGCCGCAGGTTCATCGCGACCGGCTCGCGACCTGGCCGGAGCACTATCCGTGGATCGAGTCTTCGGGTCTCGCGTATTTCCGCTCGCGCATTTCGCTTGCGCAACGCGACGTGGAGCACGGGCTCGCCGTCACGCTCGATCATTTCACGCGGCGCGAACAGCAGGAACGCGCGCTGGAGATCCTGCAATTCAAGCTCGACATTCTGTGGACCATGCTGGATTCGATCGAAAAGGCCTTTCCGCAATGAACGATCTGCCACGCGCCGGCGGCGCCACGCAAACCGCCGATCGTCCGACGATCAGCAAGCTGTTTCGTCTGCAATGGGAGCCCGCTCAGAACGCTCAGGTCCTGCTCTACCCGGAAGGGATGGTGAAGCTCAACCAGAGCGCGGCGGAAATTCTCAAACGTTGCGACGGCACGCGCGATATGAACACCCTGATCGCCGACCTGGAGCAGGCGTTCAGCACGACCGGGCTCGGTCCCGACGTGCGGGCGTTCGTTGCCGACGCGCAGTTGCGCGGCTGGCTGGAGTAGCGCGATGACGGACCTTTCACAACCTGCCGGCGCCGCACAGTCGCAGGCGACTCCGGACGGAGTCGCACCGCCGCTCTGGCTGCTCGCCGAGCTGACTTATCGCTGCCCGCTGCACTGCGCGTTCTGCTACAACCCGGTCGACTATACGGATCATAGCCGCGAGCTCAGCACCGAACAATGGATCGGCGTGCTGCGTGAAGCGCGCGCGCTCGGTGCCGCGCAACTCGGATTTTCAGGCGGCGAACCGCTCGTGCGCGACGATCTGGAAGTGCTGGTCGGCGAGGCGCGCAAGCTCGGCTTTTATACGAATCTGATCACCTCCGGTGTCGGTCTCACCGACAAGCGCCTCGGCGATCTGAAGGCCGCCGGCCTCGACCACATCCAGCTGTCGTTCCAGGATTCGACGCAGGAACTGAACGACTTCCTGAGCAGTACGCGCACCTTCGATCTGAAACAACGCGTTGCCGCCTCGATCAAACGGCACGGCTTTCCGATGGTGCTCAACTGCGTGCTGCATCGCTACAACCTGCCGCACGTCGACAAAATCATCGACATGGCGCTCGCAATGGGCGCCGAATACCTGGAGCTCGCCAACACGCAGTACTACGGCTGGGCGCATCGGAACGAAGCGCAGTTGATGCCGACACGCGAACAGCTGGAGGAAGCCGAAGCGGTAGTCGAACGTTATCGCCGCACACAAGGTGAGCGCTGCAAGATCTTCTTCGTGGTGCCGGACTACTTCGAGCGACGCCCGAAGCGCTGCATGAACGGCTGGGGCGCGGTGTTTCTCGGCGTCGCCCCGGACGGCGCGGCGCTGCCCTGTCACGCCGCCCGCAGTCTGCCGGGACTCGTGCTGCCGAACGTGAAAGAGACGCCGCTGCGCGAGATCTGGTACGAAAGCGACGCGTTCAATCGCTTTCGCGGCCTCGCGTGGATGAAAGAGCCCTGCCGCAGTTGCGACGAAAAGGAACGCGACCTCGGCGGCTGTCGTTGCCAGGCCTATCTGCTCACCGGCGACGCGGCCAACGCCGACCCGGTCTGCGACAAGTCGCCGTCGCATGACGCCGTGGTGAGCGTGGTAAACATGGCACGGCGCGCGGCCGCCGCAGGCGAAGCGCGCGAGCAGCCGATCCTGTTTCGCAACGACACCAACTCGCGCAAGCTGGCGTCTAATGCGTCCGCTGCATCCGTGGCGGCGAGCGGCGATACCGGCAGCCACGGCGGCACAGGAGGCTGACCATGACAGCCGGAGACATTTCCGTCCTGCTCGTCGACGATCACGCGGTGGTGCGCGAGGGTTACCGGCGACTGCTCGAACTGAACGCCGACGTGCATGTGTGCGGCGAGGCAGCCGACGCCGCCCAGGCCTATCAGCGTTTTTGCGCGCTACGGCCGGACGTGGTGGTGATGGACGTCTCGTTGCCGGGCGCCAGCGGCATCGAAGCAATGCGGCGTATGCTGGCGCGCGAGCCGGACGCGCGCGTGCTGATCTTCAGCGTGCACGAGGAGGCGATTTTCGTGCGCCGCGCTCTCGACGCCGGCGCCCTCGGCTACGTGACCAAGGCCAGCGCGCCCGACGTGCTGGTGGAAGCAGTCCGCACCATCGCCCGGCGCGCGGGTTATCTGAGCCCGGATATCTCGCAGGCGCTCGCGCTGCGCAATGCGTTCAGCGAAGGTCCGCCCGGACGGCAATTGTCGGCGCGTGAATTCGAGGTGCTGCGTCTGCTCGTGCAAGGGTATACGCTGCCGAGCATTGCCGAAAAACTGGGGCTGAGCCAGAAGACCGTGGCCAATCATCAGTCTGTGATCCGGCAGAAGTTCGGCGCCGACAACGGCGTGCAGCTCGCCCAGATGGCGAGCCGCCTCGGGCTTCAGTTCACGGGCTCGGCAAGCCCTGCGTGAGCAGGCACCCGCGCGCAGAACAGGAACCCGCCCTCCGGCTTGCTCGCCACGTGAAACTCGCCGCCGAGCGCTTCGACCCGCTCGCGCATGCCGATCAGGCCGAGTCCGCCGCGCGGCTTGTCGAGATCGGCGCCGGGGCCGTCGTCGGCCATGGTGACGACGATTTCATCGACGAGCCTGCCGTCCTGCCGCGCTAGCGTCTCGCGCGGAGCACGTACCATGAACACTTCCACGCGCGCAGTGCGGGCAAACTTCGAGACATTGGTCAGCCCTTCCTGCACGAGCCGGTAAAGCGTGATGGTCAGCGCGTCGCTCAGACCGGCGAAGTCCCCTTCGATCGTCAGCGAAAACGATGCGTCCGGCAGCCGCTCACGCCAGCCGTCGACGCAATGCTCCAGCGCGCTCGGCAAACCGAACTCGTCGAGCCCGATAGGCCTCAGGCGCCGGATCATGCCGCCAATCTGCCGATAGACGTGACTCGCACTCTGCATCAGGCCGAGCGACACGCGATGGATCTCCGGCTCGCGTGTGCTGGACAGATCGCGGATGCGCGCGGCGTCGAGCGAGATCGCGTTCAGGTACTGGCCCAGTTCGTCGTGCAGTTCGCGCGCCAGATGGCGGCGTTCCAGTTCCTGCGCCTGCAGCGCCTGATTGGCAAGACGCCGGTTGTCGGCGAGCAGGCGTTCGGCCTGCTCTTCCAGCGTGCAACGACGGATCAGCTCACGACGCGCCTCGCGGTACCGGCGCCATGCGAACCACGCGAGGCCGATGGAGAGCACGCACAGCGTGCCCGGCAATTCGTCGAGCTGGAAGCGTTCGAGGCCGCGCGTCCAGCGGTAAGCGTGCTCGCTGAAATCGAACCTCGCGCTCAACACGGCGGCGAACACCGTCAGCGCGAGCACCCATGCAAGGTCGCGCCGCACCGTCGAATGCGGCGGAACGGGGCGCGCTGAAGAAGGGTTCGAGGGATCGCTTGCCATCACGTTTGCATTCGTCACGTTTGCATTCTACTCAGACCAGCGGCCCGCAACGGTTTGTTGCAGCGCGTTTGGGAACGCTTCCCCGTGATATCGGGAAAAGCTCCCGGGTTTCGCGCGCCGGCGTATGCGAAGCTTTGCACACACAGAAAGAAAGCGCTACGCACGCCGCAACGCGGTAGCGCTAATGAAGATAGCGTCGATCCGGCCGGAGACAAAACTATGAACATGCCGCTCAGCGCGCACCGCGCATCCCGCTTACCGGACTTGCCACGTTTGCGCCGGCGCGCCGGCCTCACCCTCTGCTTCGGCAGCGCTCTCGCGAGCTTGTCGGTCTCGGTGTGGGCCCAGGGCGAAACAGCCACGCCAGCAGCAGCGGCTTCGTCCGCCGCGCCGGCCGGTGCGAGTCCGGACGCCGATACGGTGAAGCTCGCACCGATCGTCGTGGTCGGCACCACGCCGCTTCTCGGCATCGGCACACCGCTCTCCCAGGTGCCCGCCAATGTGCAGACCGTTCACGCCCAGGACCTGGAACAGCAGCACCGCAGCACGCTTACCGACTACTTCGCGAAGAACCTGCCGAGCGTCGATATCGCCGATGCGCAGGGCAATCCGTATCAGGTCAACCTCAACTATCGCGGCTTCACGGCGTCGCCTTTGCTCGGCACACCGCAAGGCCTCTCGGTGTTCGTGGACGGCGTGCGCGTGAACGAGCCGTTCGGCGACGTGGTGAACTGGGACCTGCTGCCGCAACAGGCGATCGACACGATCCAGCTGATTCCCGGTTCGAATCCGACCTACGGGCTCAATACGCTGGGCGGCGCGCTCGCGATCACGACGAAAAACGGCAAGACGAGCCCCGGCGGCGAGGCCGAGGTGCAAGTGGGCTCGTGGGGCCGCAAGACCGCCCAGATCGAACAGGGCGGTACCATTGGTCAGAATCTCGATTACTACGTGACCGGCAGCGCGGCGAACGATAACGGCTGGGCGGAGCAGAATGCCAGCCGCGTGCGGCAGGCGTTCGGCAAGCTGCGCTATACCGACGCCGATACGACGCTGTCGTTCTCGGCAGGCGGCGCGGACAACGACCTGCACGGCACGCAAACCATTCCGCGATCTTTCCTCGGCAATCCGAAGCAGCCTTATACCTATCCCGACCAGAATCTGAACACCGCCGCGTACGCAACGCTCTCGGGCGACCATTACTTCAACGACCACGTCGAACTGAGCGGCAACGTTTATTACCGGCACTTCCGCAACGACAATGTGAGCAGCAACACCAATCCGGACTTCGGCTCGGTGGACGACGACGGCAACGTCGATACGACCCAGGCGACCAACGAGAAATCGATCGTCTCGACCGACAGCTATGGCGCCAGCCTGCAACTCACGCTGCTCGGCAAGCTCGGAGGAATGGAGAACCAGTTCGTCGCCGGTGTGTCCGCGGATATTGCCAACTCCCGGTACACCCAATCTTCCCAGGACGCGGTGTTCACCGCTTCACGCGCGACGATCGGCATTGGCGATTTCGAGCAGGAAACCGCGGCGAAAACGCATAACGGAAACTACGGCATCTATCTGCAGGACACCTTGTCGCTCACGAAGCAATGGACGTTGACGCTGGCCGGACGCTACAACTGGGCGGACGCCACGATCGGCGACTCGAGCGGCACGCAGCCTCAACTGGATGGCCACCATACGTTTTCCCGCTTCAATCCGGCGGTCGGCATCAACTGGAACCCGACTTCCGCATTCACGGCTTATGCCACCTACAACGAAGGCATGCGTTCGCCGACCGCCATCGAATTAGCCTGTGCGGATCCGTCCGCGCCCTGCTCGCTGCCGAACGACTTCGTGTCGGACCCGTCGCTCCAGCCGGTGATCTCGAAGACCTTTGAAATCGGCGCACGCGGACGCATCGGCCAGGCAACGACCTGGGGCGCCGCCGCTTACAGCACGACGCTCGACAACGACATTGAATTCATCAGCACGAACGGCGCCACCAGCAACCAGGGCTTCTTTCAGAACGTCGGCCGCACGCGCCGGCAAGGCGTGGAGCTGTCCGGACACAGCCAGTTCGGGCCGCTCGCGGTCACGGCCAGCTACAGCTATGTCGATGCGACCTACCGTTCGAGTTGGACCGAAAGCAGCCCAAGCAATTCCAGTGCGGATCAGAACGGCAACATCACGGTCAAGTCGGGCGACCATATTCCCAGCATCCCAGCGAACACCGTCAAACTGCAACTCGACTATGCGGCCACCGCGAAGTGGAACATCGGCACCAACCTGACCTGGCGCGGCGGCGTCTATGCGCAGGGCGACGAAAACAACCAGGACGTGAACGGCAAGATCGCCGGCTATCTGCTGATCGATCTGGATACTTCGTACCAGGTGACCAAACAGCTTCAGGTCTTCGCGAGCGTCACGAACCTGCTCGACAAGCGCTACGCGAGTTTCGGGGCGCTCGGCGAGAACTTCTTCAACGGCGCGAACCATACGTTCGACGGCGCAAACGCGACCAACGAACAGTTCGTTGGGCCGGGTGCGCCGCGTGGTTTCTGGGTCGGGTTGCGCTACGCGTGGAAGTAGCGCGATGGGCGTGAGCCGATCGACGCGTCGTCTTGCCTGATCGACGCTCGATCGGCTCACATGCGGCACGTGCTCAATGCGATTCGATCGAGCCGTCGCTATGCGGATAAGTAACGATGCCCCAGGCCAGCGGCAATTCGCCGATCTGTTTGATCGGCTGATAGCTCTGCGCGTCGAGCACATAGACCGCGTCGGAGCGCCCGCACGCCACCAGCAGCTTCGCGCCGTCCGGCGTGAAGCTGAAGTGCCAGCAGCGCTGTCCCACGGGCACGTCGGCGACATGCTCGTAGCTGTGGCCGTCGAAAACCTGAACGGTCCTGTCGCGCGCCGCGGCGACGAAAAGCCGCTTGCCATCCGGCCCGAACGCTACCCCGTAAGGCCCGAGCTTCGTATCGACAGTCTTCGTGACCTGGTACGTGCGCGCGTCGATCACCACGAACTTGCTTAGCGATTCGAGCGTGACCACATAATCCTTGCCATCCGGTGACAGGCGGATGCCGCGCGGACGGCCACCTGCAACGAGCTTAACGGTTCTCACCGGCGCACCCGTGCGGACGTGATAAACGGACACCGTGTCGTCACCCTCGTTGGTGACGAGCATCGTGTTGCCGTCGCGTGAAAATTCGATACCTTCGGTTTCGTGGCCGCTCGTCACTGAACGGATCACGCGCCAGGTTTTCATATCGACGATCGCGATCTGCGCCGGCGGCTTGTTGGCGTCATCGTCGTCGGCTCCGGGCTTGGCGTTGGCGGCGGGTGGGCCGCCGTCTTCGCCGGGCTCGTAGGTCACGTATGCGAGGCCATTGTGCACGCGCACATATTCGGGGTTCTTGCCGATCTTCACACGCTGCACGACCTGACCCGAAGCCGTGTCGATCACCGCCAGGTCGCCGGTATTCTTGTTGGCCACGAGAAGCCGTGTGCCGTCTGTATTCAGACTCAGGCCGCGTGGGCCGTCGGCACCGACCGGAAACGTCTTGGTGAGCGTCATCTGATCCAGATCGATCACGCCTACGCCGGCCTTCTCGCTGGTTACGTAGGCCATTGGGGCGGCGGCGTAAGCCGTGCTCGCGGCGAGCGCGATCGCCGTAGCGGCAGTGGCTAACGTGGCGACAGCGAAAGCGAGGGAACGTGTTGGCGTTGTGATGCGAAACCGTGTCTCCAGCATTGTTGTACTCCGTAGTGAAATCGCTGCGCCGCGAAAGCTCGCGTCATTCAAGCAAAGTAGCCCATTGGAGGATCGTTTGACAACGAACATCGGGCGGGAGATTTTCCCGAATTGACGCTGCGGGACCAGCGGCAGTACTAAAACACGCTGCAGGGGTGGAAAATAAACGCGGAGGTGGCCAATGCAAGGCCTCGACCATGATGCTGGAACGTGCAATGGCGACGGCTGGATATACCGCGAACGATGCGGCATGGCGCCGTCGGATCGTCGTGGCGCTGGGCGCCGTGGTCGCCGCTCATGTGGGCTTGCTCGCGTGGGTGTCGGCGACGCGGGACAGGACGTTGGAGCGAACGGTCGAAGCGCCGGCCATCGTTGCGATGTTGTTGAGGAATGAGCCGGAGGTGGCTGCTCCTGCCGTGCCCGCGCCGGCCGCCGTGGTTGCAGCACCGCAAGCCGCGCAGCCTCCTGCACGCAGCAAACTCCCGCCGCCTCGTCTCAAGGCGCCGCGCAGCAGCATAGCGCCTGCGCTGGGTATGCCGGCCACGCCGACGCCGTCCAGAGACACTGCCCGCTCACCCGAGCCCACTACTCCGCCCGTTGCCGCTACGCCTTCGCCCGCAGCACCGGCAACGAATACACCGGCGACCGCCGCCGAACACACGGCGCCCGCATCGACCACGCCAAAGAGCGTATCGCACGTCGACTGCGATATTCCCAAGCCGGACTATCCCGACGTATCGAAGCGCCGCAATGAAAGCGGCACCGCGATCGTCCGCTTCGTAGTAGGCCTGAGCGGTCATATCGAAACCGCGCAACTGCAAAAGAGCAGCGGCTATCCCCGGCTCGACGACGCAGCGCTCTCCGCCGTGCACGCCGGAGCCTGCCAGCCATACAGGGAAAACGGCGAAGCGGTACGCGCTGCCTATTCGGAATCGTTCGTCTTCGGATTGACCGAGTAACTTGTCTACGGGTCAAAGGAATTCACCATGCAACACTACGGCCTCGCGAATGTCTGGGAAAGCGGCGACATCGTCACGCGCTGCATTCTGAGCACGCTGCTGATCATGTCGGTCCTCTCGTGGACGGTGATTCTAGTCAAGCTATGGACCATTTTGCGGATCAAACGCGTGACCCGCCAGGCCGAAGCGCAATTCTGGCGAGCCGACCACTTCGAGGACGGATTGAAGAGCCTCGGCGCCCACGCATCGAAGTCGGTCCGCGACAATCCGCTTCTCGCGCTCGCCCTGGCCGGCGAGGAAGCCGCGGCCCATCATCAGCAAACGCAGTCGCATTTGCATGACCGCATCGACGTATCCGACTGGATTACGCGGCGCCTGCAGGACACGATGGACGACGCCATCGCACGCATGCAAAGCGGACTCGCGGTGTTGGCGTCGATCGGCAGCACTGCGCCCTTTGTCGGGCTCTTCGGCACCGTGTGGGGCATTTATCACGCGCTCATCCTGATCGGGGAGACGGGACAGACCTCGATCGATCACGTCGCCGGACCGGTCGGCGAGTCGCTGATCATGACGGCCTTCGGCCTCTTCGTGGCGATACCCGCGGTGCTGGGATACAACGGGTTGACCCGCGCCAACAAGTCGGTCGTGACGAGACTCAAGCGTTTCGCGCATGGACTGCATGCGTATTTCGTGACCGGCTCGCAATTGCCGTCGAGTACCGGTCCCGACATGCGCATTGTGCCGCGCGCTGTTCCTGCGGCAAATGGCGAAGCCAATGACGCCACGAACGACGGAGCGCTCAAATGGCAATGACTCCGTTCTCCGACGACGAAGAAAGCGGCCTGATGAACGAAATCAACATGACGCCGCTCGTCGACGTGATGCTGGTACTGCTGATCATCTTTCTCGTCACCATCCCGGCAATGCAGCACGCGGTGAAGATCGATCTGCCGCAAGCGAGCAGTCAGCCGGATAACGTCAAACCCGCGCATCTCGACGTAGCCGTGCAGGCAGACGGTTCGATTCTCTGGGACGGCCATCCCGTGGCCGATGACGTTCTGCGCGCAAGGATTGCCGAGGCCGCTCATACGAAGCCTCAGCCCGAACTGCATTTACGGGCCGACCGCAAAGTGCCCTATGAGCGCGTCGCCGACGTGATGTCGGCTGCGCAGGCCGGCGGACTGACAAAAATCGGCTTCGTGACCGATCCTCGGGAGAAGAAATAACGCGGTGTTTCCGCGTGATCGACACAACGACTTAAAGGATGCCTTACCGGAGACCAAAGAATCTCTGAATTCAAATCGGCATCCGGCTCCGCTATCGTGGCTGCTTGAACTTGCCTGAACCTGCGTGAACCCAGGAGAGCCCGGACCATGCAAGCCCTGATCTTCGACGTGGACGGCACACTTGCCGATACCGAGACCGCTCATTTGCAGGCCTTCAATGCCGCATTCGCCGAAGTGGGTCTCGACTGGTTCTGGGACGAGTCGCTCTACACCCGTCTTCTGAAAGTGGCGGGCGGCAAGGAGCGCCTGCTGCATTACTGGCACGTCGCCGATCTGGAAGAAGCGGATGGCACGCGTATCAACGACGTGATCGACGCCGTGCACGCGATCAAAACCCGTCACTATGCCGCGCGCGTGCGCAACGGCGGCTTGCCGTTGCGGCCGGGCATTGCACGTCTGATTGCCGAGGCGCAAGCAGCCGCCATTCCGGTGGCGATCGCAACGACCACCACCCCCGCGAACCTCGACGCATTGCTGCAAACGCCGTTCGGACCTACGTGGCGTACGCGCTTTGCCGCGATTTGCGATGCCGGCACGACCCACGTAAAGAAGCCTTCGCCCGACGTCTACCTCGACGTGCTTCGGCAACTCGGTCTGAAAGGCCCAGACTGCGTGGCCTTCGAAGATTCCGCGAATGGTCTGCGCGCGGCACGTGCGGCGGGCGTTCCCACTATCGTGACGCCGACCGTCTATACGTCGCAAGATGATTTCGACGGTGCGCTGGCCGTGCTCCCTCACCTGGGCGAACCGAACGCGCCGATTCCTTCGTCTGTACCGGATGAACGGGCCGGTTGGGTCGATCTGGCCACCTTGCGTCAGTGGCATCGCCACGCGTCGGCCGCGCTCGCCTGATCTGAACATGCATCGGGCGCCATTCATGACAGGTATGCGGCCCAAAGCCGTGCTGGTCGATCTCGACGGCACGATGGTCGACACCGCGCCGGACATTGTCGAGGCGGTCAGCCATATGCTCGACGAGTTCAGTACCGCGCGGTTGCCGTTCGAGACCGTCAGCGGCTTTATCGGCAAGGGCGTGCCCAACCTGGTTCGACGCTCGCTGGAAGCGGCCGGTCTGGACCGGCACGTCGATGTCGAGCGTGCATTGAACGTGTTTCATCGCCACTATGTGCAGACCAATGGACGCCTCGGCCGCGTTTTTCCTCACGTGGAAACCGGCCTTGCGGAGCTGCAGCGGCTTGGCTACCGGCTTGCGTGCGTCACCAACAAGCCGAAGGAACTCGCCGCGCGGCTATTGCTCATGACCGGGCTCGCCCGCTTCCTCGACGTACTGGTTGCCGGTGACTCGATCGCGACAATGAAGCCCGATCCCGAACCGTTGTGGCACGCGTGCAGGCTGCTCGACGTGGAACCTGAAAACAGCGTACTGGTTGGGGATTCGCCGGTGGACGTGAGCGCCGCGCGGGCGGCAGGTCTGCCGGTGTTCATCGTGCGCTATGGCTATGCCGGGCCACACGGGTCGGCGGCGCTGGAGTGCGACGGTTTGATCGATTCGCTCATGGCCATGCCGGCGATCCTTGCGTCCCGCAGAGCGCCTATTGAATGACGTAATTGATGATCAGATTGCGGATACGGATTTGCAAACATCCGCAGGTGCGCGTGGCTAAACCCTGCGGATTCCTACTAATGCCAAGTGAAAACGAAGCCCCTCAGCCCCATTCCATCGTTGCCGTCGCGCTGCTCGACTCAAAGCGTCGCGGTCTTGTCGCCCACTGATCTGCTGCCAACCGCATCGAGCTTGGCTTGCAGTTCCGCCTTGCGTTTTGCCATCTTTTCACCGAGCGTGCGGAGATCGCATTTCGACTTGCGCAGCTCCGGGAAGAGTTCCTGCTCTTCTTCCTCCACGTGATGGTCCACCATCTCGCTCATTACCTTGAAAGTTGCGTCGAAACCTTTGTCGCCCGCTTTCAGCGTTTCGAATTTCGCAATCAGCGATTTGACGAGGTAGTGCTCGATGTAGGCTTCTTCGACATCCACCTTATCGCTGTCGGGCAACGCTTCCTGCGCAGCCGGATAAAGCAGTTCCTCCTCCAGTATCGTATGGATGGTTAGCTCTTCGCAGGCACGCTGCGCAAGCGCCGCCTTCGCTTCGAGGTCGTCGTCCGCTTTCTTGAACGCGGCGAACAATTTTTCAACTGCTCGATGGTCCGCCTCCAGAAAGGCCAACGCGTCGATTGTGCCGGAGCGGGTCTCTGTCTGATTCTCTTTCGTGGCTTGCATCGTGATCTCCTCGGTCATGCGGTTGAATGGTCTGGTTGCCACCGTAGTCGAGCAAGCGATATGCCCGCCGACCCAGCGCGATCAGGCATCCCGATCACGCTTCCATGCGCTGCCATCGAATATCCGGTTAATTGCGCGGCTGTCCGACAGTTACGGGCGTCTTCCCGTCCGGCGTCTGACGCTCGCCATCCATCGCTGAAGCGACCTCTGCGCCGAGTAGAAACACCGCTGCGGAGAAATAAAGCCACATCATCAGCACGGCAAGCGAGCCGGCGGCACCGAACGAGTTCGCCGTACCGGCATGTGCGAGGTAAAGTCCGAAGAGCCGCCGCCCCACCGAGAAAAGGACCGCAGAAACGATTGCGCCCGTCATGGCGTGTCGAAATGGGACATGCGTGTCCGGCAACCAGCGCAGCATTGCCGCAAAAGCGGCAGATAACACGACGATGCCGAAAACGGTTTGCGCGATCTGCGCGGCCATCACCAGCGGCGATTCGCCGAACAGTCGTTGTCCGACGAAAGTGATTGCCGTATCGAGTACCAGCGAAACCACGAGCAGGAATCCGACACCGAGTACCAGCCCGAACGAAACGAGGCGTGCTCGCACCAGAAGCGCCAATCCGGCCAGCCCGGCTTTTGGCTTCGCGGCGAAGACAACGTCGAGCGCCGTGTTCAGCGAACTGAAGGTGGCCGATGCGCCGATCACCAGCAGCATGATGGAGAGAAGCGCGGCCAGGCCGCCTCCGCTTGCACGATGCGCGCTTTCGACAACGGCCTGCATCGCGCCGGCTGCGTCGTTGCCGAGGATGTCGTGCACCTGCGCAAACAGCTTGCCGCGGGCGGCGGCTTCGCCGAAAAACCAGCCTGTCACCGTGAGGACGATCAGCAACGTCGGCGCGAGAGAAAACGCCGCGTAGAAGCTGATGCTCGCCGCCAGCGTCGTGCATCTGTCCGACGCAAATCTGCCGACGGCTTCGACAGCAATGTGGAAGATGCTACCGCCGCGGCGGCGGGCGGCCGCTTCCGAGCGGATCGATCGGCTCACTTTCGTTCTCCTCGTCATTCGCCCGGCGTGCGATAAACGCCGCCGGGTGCGCTGGGTCCGTTTTCCCGTCTACCTGTTCGAGCCACCGTGCCCTTTTTTAGCAGGTCGGTTCGGTACGGCGGGCCATGAAGAATCCCGCTACGTGACTTCGAGCAACCGCCATTCCCACACGCAAGGCGCACCCGCCACAGGCGGGAATAGTCGTTGCGGAGGGAAGGCGCCGGCCTTATGCGTGCGGTCGCATGCAAGCAATGGCACTGACATTTACCGGGAGCTTCGAATGAGAGCACTACGTTGGCATGGCAAACACGACATCCGCTGCGATACGGTCCCCGACCCGATCATCGAAGAAGGACGCGACGCGATCATCAAGGTCTCGACGTGCGCCATTTGCGGCTCGGACCTTCATCTCTTCGACGGCTTTATGCCGACCATGGAAAGTGGCGACATCATGGGCCACGAATTCATGGGCGAAGTGGTCGAAGTCGGCAAGAACAACAAGGCGTTGAGCACCGGGGATCGGGTCGTCATTCCGTTCACGATTTTTTGCGGCGAATGTGATCAGTGCAAGCGCGGTAATTTTTCCGTCTGCGAACGCAGTAACCGCAACAAGGAAAAAGCAGACAAGGTCTTTGGCCATGCAACGGCCGGACTATTCGGGTACTCCCATCTGACCGGCGGATATGCAGGCGGACAGGCGGAATACGTGCGTGTGCCGATGGCGGACACCACGCACGTCAAGATTCCCGATGGACTAACCGACGAACAGGTTCTTTTCCTCGGCGACATTTTTCCGACCGGCTGGCAGGCGGCGGTGAACTGCGATATCCAGCCCGAGGACACGGTCGCCATATGGGGTGCGGGGCCGGTCGGCCAGATGGCAATCCGTAGCG
This sequence comes from Paraburkholderia sp. USG1, assembly GCF_031570135.1. Lineage (NCBI taxonomy): Bacteria > Pseudomonadati > Pseudomonadota > Betaproteobacteria > Burkholderiales > Burkholderiaceae > Paraburkholderia > Paraburkholderia sp. USG1. The sequence goes on from NZ_JAMWXW010000037.1 coordinate 82,445, forward strand.
CCGTGCTATTGGGAGCCCGGCAGGTGGTGGTCATCGACCGTGTACCGGAGCGGCTCGTCATGGCCAAGGCTGGCGGTGCGATCACCATCAACTTCGACGAGGAGAGCGTGCTCGACCGTCTGAAGGAGTTGACGAACGGCAAGGGCCCGGAAAAATGCATTGACGCAGTCGGCATGGAGTCTCACGCCACCCGCTCGTTCGACGCGATGTACGACCGTGTCAAGCAGGCCGTGATGCTGGAGACTGACCGGCCGCACGTGCTGCGGGAGATGATCTACGTGTGTCGCCCTGCCGGCATATTGTCCGTGCCGGGAGTGTATGGCGGGCTTATCGACAAGATCCCATTCGGTGCCTCCATGAATAAAGGCCTCACCTGGAAGATGGGACAAACGCACGTCAACCGCTGGACAGATGATCTGTTGCGCCGGATTCAGGAAGGACAGATCGATCCGTCCTTTGTGATTACGCACACGGTTTCGCTGGAACAAGGGCCCGATATGTATAAGACGTTTCGTGACAAGGAAGACGGCTGTATCAAAGTCGTCATGAAGCCATGAAAGCTTGACGATCACGCATAAAAAAATCCCCGCAGGGCAGCGGGGACAAGTTGTTGCGTGATCTGATTACCGGCAGTGGTTTTGCCAGTGGTGATGAACCATTACCCGGTGGCAGGAACGGTGATGCGGATTGGCGGATGCAGGGGAGACGGCGCACAGAGATGCGGCGGCAACGGCGAGTGCGAGGACTGCTTTTTTCATGACGTATGGCTCATAAGTGAAAAGAAATTGCATGGGCTGGTAGCGCCTGATACGAAGCGGGTAGCGACGACTCCATCCCGGAAGGCAAAACACGATGCGCCGGAAGCGAGTGCCCGGCTACTGCCGGGTACTCGACTGGCACAGACAGTCCTACTGTGAAGGCAGATTGATAACCGTATTGACCATCGTCACCGCGGCGGTCAGTGCGATTGCGCGGCCATTGAGCGTCGTGATAACGGCCGTGGGAGGCGTCCCGCCTACCGTCGACAAAGTGATCGACGCATTGGCCAGCATCGTTCCGGTCATCGTGGACCCCGTGCCGATAACAGCACCGGCCGGGACGTACCAGAACACGTTCTTAGCCTGGGCACCATTGACGAGCAATACCTGGATCGGCACCGCTGGTGTCGCGGGTCCGGTCAAGCCGACATTCAATGTCCCTGTACCGGCTGCCGTCTGGAAGACCCAGACCGCATTGGCGTCGCCACCCGCGTCGAGCGTCAGATTGGCTGTCGTGCGGCCAACACCGCCGATATCGAACGTACCCGTACTGGACAGATAGACGCCCGGCGGAAGCGTACGGCCTGCGAGTTCGTCCGCTCCGCCTCCAGCGCCGCCGCAACTCGGACATTGGGCCAGGCTCGAAACATTGATACCGCCCGGCAACGAAGCCGGCGACAGCGAATTGAACGCGGTGGTGGCGTCGAGGCTTGCCTGAGTGACCGCAAGTCCCGGGACCGAATTAGCAGGCGCAGTGAGTGTGTACACCAAACCCGTTACCAGTCCGTTATTGCTGGTGGTAGTCGTAAAGTGGGTGCCGCTCGAGTCGGTCAGCCCCGTGATCTTCGTCGAAGCGGCATTCACACCCAGGTCGCCATGAATTACCGAATTCAATCCGGCGTTGGTGACCGAGGCATTACCACCGAACGAACCAAAAGGCTGGGCGCCTCCCAGTGCCGGTGCCGTCGTGCACAGGGACGAATTGGTCGTGAATGTCGTCACCGAAGCCGATGCCAAGGCATTGCCCGCGAGATCTTTCACACCGGTTGTGACCGTAGCGTTGTAGCTCGTGTTAGCCGCGAACGGGCTGGTTGCGGTAAAGGTTGCCACCTTGCTCGGCACATCATAGGCCACTGTACCTGACAGGAATGTGGCGGGTGTGTTCGACGCAGCGACAGTGAGGGTGGCGCCGGTAATGGTCGACGGGTCCATCGCCTCGCTAAAGGTAACGTTGACCGACTTGTTGGTGCAAACACCGGTCACACCGTTGGCCGGGTTGGCCGATACGATCGACGGAGGCGTCGTGTCCGTGGTGGTTCCCGTGGTGAACGTCCACACAAACTTGCTGACCAGCGCGTTGCCGGAAAGATCTTTGGCAGCGGTCGTAATCGTTGCGGTGTATGCGGTTGCCGCACTCAGGACCGCAGGCGTGGTGGGTGTGAAGATGGCACTTTTTGCCCCCGCCGCGTAGGACACCGTACCCGCAACTGGCGCGCCGCCGGGGCCGGTCAGTGTGAAGCTGGTCGCCGTGATCGTCGACGGATCCATGTCTTCGCTGAAAGTCGCTGCAATGTGAGTGTTCAAGGCAGCGTTAGTGGCACCCGCGGCAGGCACGCTAAGCGACACCGTCGGCGGAGTTACATCTGGAGCGGCCGCCGTGGTGAAACTCCACACAAAATTGTTCTGCAGCGCGTTACCCGAAACGTCCTTCGCGGCAGTGGTTATCGTTGCAGTGAGGACAGTGCCCGCCGGCAGCGAAGCATTCGTGGACGTGAATACAGCGGCTCTTGAGCCAACGGTATAGTTCACTGTGCCGGCAATCGGGGTGGCGCCCGGACCGCTGACGGTAAAGCTCGACGCGGAAATCGTTGCCGGGTTCATGTCTTTACTGAAAGTGACGGCGATCTTCGTCGTTACTCCGACACCCGTAGCGCCTGGCGCGGGCACCGCGGCGCTAACGGCAGGACGGGTCGTGTCCTGAGTTCCACCCGGCGCGGAAGCAGGTTGATCGCCGCCGTTGGAAACATTGTCCGAAGAACCACCGCACCCTGCTACCAACACGATGAGGAACACTGCCGACAACCAGCTCAGCCGTTTCGCGAAACGCGATATGTGATTCATTTGCAACCCCGGTGCGACGACAAAGCCGCTTTATATTCAAGATTTTTCATGGTTCGCTTCTGCATAGTCGGTCCGCAGCACCGGGAATTCGGTGCCGCTTAAAATAAGTTCGGTTTGCGTGTGGCGCTGAGGACATACCGAGGACCGGGGCAACCACATACCCGAACTGATCCTGGAAGAATCGGACCGGCCGCGAAATGCGCCGGTAATAGAGTGTCAAACGCAATCTCAAGTTGATACAGCTTCGGACGCAAACGCAATTTGAATTTGATACACCTGCGCATACGGTTATTAGCTGAGTGCTGCCTCCTTCGAGTTGCGTTTGCGTTTGACATCGTCCG
>NZ_JAMWXW010000038.1:0-68941 GCF_031570135.1 Paraburkholderia sp. USG1
TTTGACCACTACAACGAGTCGCATCCGCACAGCGCCCTGAAATACTGCTCACCACGCGAGTTTCGCCAGCGAGCAGATTCACCAACCTAAGCGTGACCGCATGTCCGGTCATGCAGGGGCAAGTCCAAACGGCTTGAACTGCCGCCTGCGCCATTGCTGACGTGATTCAGATATTCCAGGCCCGCGTCGAGGCGGCCATATAACGTCACGCTCGTTTGACCATATGCCAGCGGACTTGCCACTGCGAGAGCAGCCATTAATTTTGTACGTAGTCTCATTGTTTTGCCGTGAGTTTTTTATATGGCGATGCAGGGCAAAGCAGACTGCGAATGTTTCAAAACTACTTGAACACGCCGTTGCCAGTTTCGATGATGCGCGGGCTGCAGACCGCTGTGAAGCAAGCCCAGTGCGAAACTCAGCCTGAAATGCGAGAGAGATGTTGCGAAACTACATCGCCGGTTCGTCGAACTATAGGCGATACGCGCGTGCCCGCCTATCCGGTTCACGCAATTAATTCTTGCGGCCCACGCACTCGACACGCACGGCAAAGACCCGAAATGGGTGATCGAAAGCCGCTCAAGATAAGATAGTCGGTCATCCGGCATCAGCCAGATCGCAACGCATTATTCGTTATCGACTCTTCAACCTTTGCCATGAATGCGCCTGAACTGACCGAAGACGAAAACCTTGGCCTTTACCAGCGCGCAACGGAAAACGGCGCGGAATGGTGGCGCGTGAGTGTGGCCGACCGACCGGAAAACTACCGCCTCGAACATGGCGTCGACAACGGCGGCGGACCCGGCGCAGTCGATATCGATCTCGTGGTGGACGCGGAGAATCTGCGCGCGAAGCTCAAGAAATGGCGCCGCGAAGGCTTCGCAATCGACACGGACGACGCCGCCAGCGAGCAGTCCGCGGCCGGACGCGTCGCCTTCATGCCGGAACTGCTGCGCGCCGCGGCGCGGGCTACGGCGGCGAAACATAGGCAGGCGGAAGGCACGGGCGAAACCGTGCGAGTCGGCCATGTGGATGTGCCCTGCGGCGCCGACAATCCGCTCGTGCCGCGTCTGAACCGCGCCTATCTGTTCTCCGAGCGCTTTAACGACATTGTCGAGGACATCGTCGAAAACCGGCGCGTGATGCTGATCGGCCACACCGGCGCCGGCAAGACCAGCCTGATCGAACAGGTGGCGGCGCGTTCGCGTCACGGCGTGCTGCGCTCGAACATGAACGGGCAGACCACCGTCGGCGACTTTGTCGGCTTCTGGACGGTCAAGGGCGGTGAGACGATCTGGGTCGACGGCGTGCTGCCCACGGCCATGCGCGAAGGTCTCTGGCTGATCGTCGACGAAATCGATTTTGCCGAGCCGTCTATTCTCGCCGCCCTCACCGCCGTGCTCGAACCGCACGGCCGCCTCGTGCTGAAAGAGAAAGGCAACGAAATCGTTGCGCCGCATCCGGCTTTCCGGCTGTTCGCCACGGCGAACGCGGTCGGTGCGATGAGTCAGTTCCGGCATCTGTATCAGGGCGCCAATCTGATGAACGAGGCGTTTCTGGATCGCTGGCGCGTGTATCTGCTCGACTATCTGACACCCGCTGAAGAAGCCGATGTGCTGATGGCCACGCTCGCCCCGCACATGACACGCACGCTCGCCACCACGCTCGCCGCGATCGCCGCCGACTGCCGCGCGGCGTTCGCTCGCGAAGACCTCTCCAGCGCATTCTCCACGCGGCGCCTGCTCGACTGGGCCGAACTGATGCTGCGCACCGGCGACCCCGAACGCGCCGCCGGCCCCGCCATCTACGCGAAGGTGAGCCCGGAAGACGCCGCGTTGATTCGCGGCATCATCCGCCATCACATCGCGCCGGCTCCCGACGCGTGAACGCCATGCACGCCACGCGTGACATGCGTGACACGCGCGGCTTCGCGTTCGAATCCACGCTCAGCAAGGTCGCCCGCGTGCTGACCGGGCAATATGGCGTGACGGTCGCGTTCAGTCCGGACGGTCCGCGCGTGGAACCTGGCCGCATCGTCATTCCCGACTACGAGTTGAATGGCGGGATCGACCGCGACGTGCTGATCGGCTATCTGGATCTGCTGGTCGCGCGCGCCAAGCATGCTTCGCTCGCACAACTCGACGCGCTGCCCTCGGGCGTCGCCGCGAATCTCGCGCAGATGATCGAAGACCGCCGTGTGTGCGGGCAATTGCTCGACGAATATCCGGGTGCGCGCTGGTTCATCGGCAAGTTGCGCCTCCATGCCGCCGAGCGTGTGCGGCAACGCTGGCCGAAGCTGCATTGGCGCGAGAGGCTGGTCTGGCTGGTGGAACGCGCGTTGTGGGACGAAGCGCCCACCAGGACCGAAGCCAGCCATTCGCTGCTCGCCGCCTTGCATGCCGCGCAGGATCTGCTGCACGATGCTCGCGCGAGCCGCTCGACCGCGCAGAGCATCGCGTCGGCGCAGGCGCTCGTGGCGCGCGTACGCGCGCTGTCGGCAGGCGAAGTGAACAGCATGGCGTTCACAGCGGATGCGCTCGAAGACATCGATACCGAAACGGCCGCGTCACCGTCCACGCCGCTCGATGACGACGACACCGTGCTGCCCGACCAGGACAGCGCGAACTCGCCGCCGTCGGATCGAAGCGGCGGCGCGCAGGCGGACAACGCGGTCGGCATGGGTCGATCGCTGGCAGACGCGCAACAGCCGTCCGAGCGTTCCGAAGGCGAAGCAGCCAGCTCCGCGGCGGATGCATCGCGAGCCCGGCTGTCGATTCCGCTCGCCACCGAATTCGACGACATCCGCGATCTCACGGGCCAGGGCGACAGCGCCGCGTGGCGCGAACTGCGAGCTCAGGCTCGCGCGGACACCGCGCCGCTCAAGGAAAAGCTCGAACGCGCACTGAGCGCGGACGAGCGCACACGCTGGCGCCGTGAGCAGGAGCGCGGCGAGATCGATCGCACTGCGCTGGCCAAACTCGCGACCTCGCCCGGCTATCGCACGCCGTTTCGCACGCAGCGGCCCGCCAAAGGACGCGACGTGGCCGTGACCCTGCTGATCGACCGCAGCGGCTCGATGGCCGGCCGCAAGATCGAACTCGCGCGCCAGTGCGCGGCCGCCCTGTGCGATGCGCTCACGCAGTTGTCGTTCGATTGCGAAGTACTCGGCTATTGCTCGGTCGAATCCTTGCCCATGCAGCAGCTCTACGCGCGGCAACTCGCCGCCGGCGCGGATTTACGGCGCTATAACCGCTTCGTCGAACGGCTCGATCTGAAGGTCTACAAACGCTTTGGCGCGACCGATCTGAGCGGGATCGCCGCCATCGACTGCGGACACGAGAATCCGGACGGCGAGGCGCTGGCCTGGGCCGCGACACGGCTCGCCGATCACCCGGCCGAACGGCGCATTCTGATGATGTTTTCCGACGGCTACCCGTCCACCGGCGACGGCGATCCGCAGGTGCTGCGCAGCGATCTGCGCGAGCGCATTGCGGCCATCGGCAAGTGCGGTATCGAACTGGTGGGAATCGGCGTGCTGACCGATGCGGTGGAGGACTTCTATCCGCACAACGTGGTAGTGAGCCGCCTCGCCGAACTGCCGGCGACAGTGTTTTCCGTGTTGAGTTCGATGCTGCTCGCACGCTGACACCAGCGCTCACGCCGCTCAAAATGCATTCAGCGGAATCTTCAGGTAACGCACGCCGTTGTCTTCCGGCTCCGGAAACCTGCCCGCGCGGATGTTGATCTGAATGGCCGGCAGAATCAATGTCGGCATGCCGAGCGTGCGATCGCGCGCGGTGCGCATCGCCACGAACTCCGCCGCGCTCACGCCGTCGTGCAAATGAATATTGCCGCGCCGCTGTTCGGCCACCGTGGTTTGCCATTGCGGCCCGCGCGATGGCGGCGGATAGTCGTGACACATGCACAGCCGCGTGTCGGGCGGCAGCGCGAGCAGTGTGTGCACGGAGTCGTACAAGGTATGCGCGTCGCCGCCGGGAAAGTCGCAGCGTGCCGAGCCGACGTCCGGCATGAACAGCGTGTCGCCGACGAACACCGCGTCGCCGATCCGGTACGCCATGTCCGCCGGTGTATGGCCGGGCACATGCAACGCCTCGCCGCTCAACTCGCCAATGCTGAAAGTCTCGCCGGGCGCGAACAGATGATCGAACTGGCGACCGTCGGTGTGCATGTCCGCGCCGAGATTGAAGATGCGCCTGAATGTGCTCTGCACGATGCGGATGCTCTCGCCGATCGCAATCTTGCCGCCCAGGGTGTCCTTCAGATACTGCGCGGCCGACACGTGATCGGCGTGCGCATGCGTTTCCAGCACCCATTGCACACGTAGTCCATGCGCGTTGACGAACGCGATGACGCGCTGCGCCGACTGCGTCGACGTGCAGCCCGACTTCGGATCATAGTCGAGCACCGGATCGATCACCGCGCACAGCGAACCTTCGGCCGCATAGACCACGTACGTGAACGTGCCGGTGGTGTCATCGTAAAACGCTTCGATTTGAGGCGTCATGGTCGGCTCCCCCGCTTACGCCGATTGCGGCCTGAACGGATACTGTTCGATCTGGCCGCCGCGCGCCACCACCACCGTGCTCTCGGGAATCTCTTCCCACCAGCCCGGCAGGTCCGCAAGCGGCTCGGACAACACCAGAAACGCATTCTCGCCAGCCGCCGCGATGCGCGGATCGTCCGGATACAACTCGTGCAGATGATGGAACGAGGTGCTGTGAAACAGCGAGCGCGACTGCCCTTCGCTCGAATAGCGCACCGCTACGATCTGCTCGCCGTCGGTGACGCATACCGTCATGTTCAGCGGTTCATCCACGCCGTGCTTGCGGCCGGTTTCCTCGACGAATGCCACCATCCGCTCGAGCGCGGTGACCGGCGCCAGTTCCAGGCCGAAGGTCAGCGCGAGAAAAAACATCACCTCGGAATCCGTCGAACCTTCGATGGACGGAAACAGATCGGGGTCGATCATCACCATCAGATCGCGGCGCACGGCCGGATAGTTGCGGATCAGGCCGTTATGCGCGAAGAGCCAGCGGCCGTGGCGAAACGGATGACAGTTGGTTTCCTGCGGGGGCGTATCCGTCGCCGAACGAACATGCGCGACGAACAGCGGCGCGCGAATCGCCCGCGCGGCTTCGCGCAGATTGCGGTCGCTCCACGCCGGCTGGATGCAGCGGTAGCGAAACGGAATATCGGTCGGTTCGCCATACCAGCCGATGCCGAAGCCGTCGCCGTTGGTCGTGGTGTAGCCGAGCCGCGAATGCAGGCTCTGGTCGATCAGGGAATGTTTGGCGTTGAACAGCACCGTCTCGAGCTGGAGCGGGTTGCCCGTATATGCGAGCCAACGGCACATGAGGTGTTCTCCTGTCGGGTGCGTGAGCGCCCCCGGCGCCGGATGGTGCGGTGGGCCGCCGGGTACGCGTCTATTTGACCACCGGTTGCATGGTCGCAATCGGGATCAGGAATTCGGAGAAGCCGGTCAGCATGATCTGCACGCCGATGCACAGCAGCAGAAAGGAAGATACACGCATGGCGACCTTGGTTCCTTCCACGCCGAGATACCTGGCGAAAATCACCGCGCGGCTGTAGACCAGATAGACCGTGACGGCCACCGCCACCGAGATCACGACCGACGCGATGCTCGAAATCACGAACTCGGAGAGCTTATGCGTGCGGTTCGCGGTCAGTGCGATGGCCGTGGCGATCGACCCCGGCCCGGTGGTCAACGGAATGGTGAAAGGAAAAAATGCCTTCGACATTGCATTGTCCGCGTCCACCCGCTTGACCGCCGGCTGCTCGCCCGGTTGCGTATCCGGCGCGTTGAGCATCTGCCAGCCACCCACAGCCACGGCGAGACCACCGCCGATGCGCAGCGCCTGCATGGAGATGCCGAAGAAATGCAGAATCGGCGTGCCGATGAAGAACGCCACCAGCAGCACGCACAACACGTTGATGGCGATTTTGCGAGCCAGCACCGTGCGTTCTTCCTTGCTCAGCGAAGCCGTCCGGTCAAGGAAGACAAAAGCAATGCCGATTGGATTGATGATGCTGATCAGCCCGGTGAAGCCAAACAGAATGTCCGGGATCAGACTTTCGACCATATGCGTTTCCGTGTCGAGCGGCGGCTCGGGTAGTTCGTCTGCCCACCCGGCACGCCGCGCCATGTTGATAAGACCGGACTCTCTCCGGTGATTCAGGTGATGCTCTCGTTGCGTGGCGAGATGATATCGCGGCGCGCCAACCGCAACCGTAAAAAAGCCTCGAGGCCGCCGGGCGTACCGCAGCGCGCCACGCTGTGCGCGCCGCCTTGCAGCGCAGCAACCGGCCCCATAAAGATGCGCCCGCAACTTTCAGAAAGCCTACACTTTTTTGACCTGCTTTACGCGGCCAAAGCATCAGGCATACAGTCCCCAGCGAAGCCGCACTTTCAACGAGACGTACTTACCGGTTCGAGGAGTTGCCCCCATGTTGCTTCGTGTCCTTGCCGCGCTGCCGTTCATCGGCATTCTGCTCGGCGTCCCGTTTGTGAATCGTGTCGAGCCGCTGATACTCGGCATGCCGTTCGTGCTTGCCTGGATCGTCATGTGGGTGGTGCTCAGTTCGATCATCATGGCGATCATCTACCGGATCGACCCGTCCAACCGTCAGCTTGCCGTGGACGGCGAGGAGGCCAGTTCATGAGCGCACTCATCATCATTGCGGCGATTACGCTATTTGCGCTTTACCTGGGCGTGCGCGCGAGGCGCGGCCACGACATGAGTCTCGAACAATGGACCGTGGGCGGCCGCAGCTTCGGCACCGCCTTCGTATTTCTGCTGATGGCCGGCGAAATCTATACGACCTTCACGTTCCTCGGCGGCAGCGGCTTTGCTTACGGCAAGGGTGCGCCGGTCTACTACATTCTCGCGTACGGCACGCTTGCCTACATTCTCTCGTACTGGATGCTGCCGCCCATCTGGCGTTACGCGAAGAAACACCGGCTCGTCTCGCAGCCGCACTTCTTCACGCGCAAATACGAAAGCCCCGCGCTGGGTACGCTCGTCGCACTGGTCGGCGTGGCCGCGCTGATTCCGTACCTCGTGCTGCAATTGAAGGGACTCGGCATTATCGTGGCAACGGCCTCGTACGGCGCGATTTCGTCGACGGCGGCCGTGTGGATCGGCGCGTGTGTGGTGACGGCTTATGTGATCGTCTCCGGCGTGCGCGGTTCGGCGTGGAATTCGGTGGTGAAGGATCTGCTGATTCTGGCGATCGTGCTGTTCCTCGGCATCTATTTGCCGCTGCACTACTACGGCGGCTTCAGCGACATGTTCCGCGCAATCGACGCCGCCCGCCCCGGCTTCCTGACCTTCCCGGCCAAGGGTTCGAGCGTGACCTGGTTCCAGTCGACGGTGCTTCTGACGGCGCTCGGCTTTTTCATGTGGCCGCATACGTTCGGTTCGATTTTCACCGCGAAGGACGAACGCATTTTCCGCCGCAACGCGATGGTGCTGCCGCTGTACCAGTTGATTCTGCTGTTCGTGTTCTTCGTGGGCTTTGCCGCGACGTTGAAGGTGCCCGGTCTGAAGGGCGGCGACATCGACCTGTCGCTGTTCCGCCTGTCGTTGCAGGCCTTCGACCCGTGGTTCGTCGGTGTGATCGGCGCGGCCGGGATTCTGACCGCGCTGGTGCCGGGCTCGATGATCCTCACGTCCGCCTCCACGCTGCTCGCCAACGACGTGTATCGCGGCATGGTGAGCCGCAACGCTTCGGACGCCACGGTGGCGACGCTCGCGCGTGTGCTCGTGCCGGTCGTGGCGCTGGTGGCCGTCGGCTTCACGCTGCAAGGCGGCGAAACCATTGTCGCGTTGCTGCTGATGGGTTACAGCTTTGTGACCCAGCTCTTTCCCGCGGTGATCTGCAGCCTGCGTCCGCATAACCGCGCGACCAAACAAGGCGCGTTTTGCGGGATTGTAGCGGGCGTGGCGGTAGTGGCCGTGACGACGACCATGCATCTGAGCATCGGTCAGTTGATGCCGTTCCTGCCCGACGCGTTGAAGGACGTCAATATCGGGTTCCTGGCGCTGGCGGTGAATATCATCGTCTTCGCGGCGGTGAGCGCGGTGACGCAGCCGCGGCCGGTCGAGCAGACGCATGCGCCGGTGCATTGAGTTGCGAGCGGGCTGGAAGGTGTTGATGGGCGATCCAGCGTTCAGAAGCCGATCGGCTGGATAGCGAACGCTTCAGACATTCAAGGACGGCACAGGCCGGCAACCTGTGCCGTTGTGTTTTTTGCATCGTTGCTTTGCTGCTGCGCCGTGGAAAGTTAGAAAAGCACATCGGGATATAGGTGCCGTGAGGTGCCGTCGCGCATTCGGCATGGACTAATCTGGCTGCCAGCGGTAGTCACCGTTGACCAACGTGCCACCGCGGCTGGTAGCGTCACTCTGACGGGCAACCTCCTTGTCGCCAGACCTCGCCGATGAGCCGCTCACGATAGTTGCGCCGCAACTGATCATGTCGCCGACGCGGGCACCGAGGCGGCCGTTAACAAGATGTGCAACGATCGGCTAGTGCCAGGAAACGCATCCTATCTCTGCGCCTGAATGTCAAATCTACACACGAATGAAAAAACGCTTTTCAGACAACGAGCTGTCAATACAAATAAATAGGCCGTGCACGCCACAAAATCGTCCGCCCGCACTGCAACACAAACCCTCTGTCTGAGCCAAACCGAAATTCAAACATCAGGCACACCCCTTGCTGAACAGACGCGTCTACGCATCTCACCGCACTGTGCGAGTGCACAAATCCCGTCCTTGGGGGCCGCTTTGCCGCTCAACGTTCTTCTCGTCGCTTCCGAAGCCCTGCCACTCGCCAAATCCGGCGGCCTCGGCGACATGGTCAGCGCATACGCCGCCGCTCTGCGCGATGCCGGCGCCGCTGTCTCGATCCTGATGCCCGCGTATCCGGCCGCGCTCGAACGCGCCGTCGACGTCGCGCCCGTCGCGCGCATGACCGGCCTGCCCGGCGGCGACGCGCGGCTGCTGCGCGGCCACATGCCCGATACCGGTGTGACAGTGCTGCTTCTGCAGATGGATCACCTGTTCGCGCGCGAGGGCCTCTACCGCGATCCGCAAGGACGCGACTATCTGGACAATCTCACGCGTTTCGCATCGCTCGCGGCAGCGGCCGCGCGGGTGGCGCGCGGCGTGCGCAACGTGAAGCGCCCCGACATCGTGCACGCGCACGATTGGCATGCAGGACTCACGCCGCTGTATCTGCGGCTTGCGGGCGTTGCCGCTAAAAGCGTCTTCACGATTCACAACCTGGCGTTCCAGGGCAACCATCCGCTCGCCATGGGCGGCTGGATCGGCGTGCCGCCCGAATTGCTGGCGCCCGCGCTTTCCGACGAACGCAGCATCGAGTTCTATGGTTCGCTCAGCATGATGAAAGCCGGCATCGTCCATGCGGATCGCGTCACGACCGTGAGCTGGCGTTATGCACGCGAAATCCTGACGCCGCGTTTCGGGCACGGCATGGAAGGCGTGTTGCAGGCGCAGGCCGGCAAGCTCTCGGGCATCGTCAACGGCATCGACACGGCGGTATGGAATCCGGCTACCGACAAACATATCGCGCGCCCCTATTCCGTCGACGATACGGCGGGCAAGCAGGCCTGCAAGCGCGAATTGCAGCAGGCCTTCGGTCTGACGCGCGATCCGTTCGCACCGCTCGTCGCCATCGGTAGCCGTCTTACCGAACAGAAACTTGCCGATGTCGTCGTGCATACGCTGCCGGCATTGCTCGAACGGCATCCGCGGCTGCAGTTCGCGATTCTCGGTCAGGGCGAGCAAGGCATCGAACAGGCACTGCAGGACATCGCGGGCGCCTGGCCGGGACGCGTCGGCGTGCAGATCGGTTATGACGAGCGGCGGGCGCACATGCTGCATGCGGGCGCGGACATTCTGCTGCACGGCAGCCGCTTCGAACCCTGCGGACTCACGCAGCTCTACGCGATGCGCTATGGCACGATTCCGGTGGCCTCGCGCGTGGGCGGGCTGGCCGATACGATCGTCGATTATCTGCCGCACGACCCGCGCGGCGACAGAAAGGCGACCGGCTTTCTGTTCGACGGCGAAAGCCCGGATGACGTGATGCATGCACTTGGCCGCGCGCTGGACGCGTTCGTGGAGCCGTCGTCGTGGCATGTGTTGCAGCGTAATGCGATGAGCCGCGACTTCGGCTGGGGAGCATCGACTTCGAACTATCTCGCGCTGTACGCGGATCTGGTGGATGCGCGTCCGGCACAGCCCGATACGCGGGTCCGCAAGACTTCCGTGCGGGCGCGTGCCGCCGCTGCGGGTAGCCGCAGGGATGAGTTCAATACGGGGCTCGGGGAGATGGCGCGCAGCGCGTGATGGCGTTGAGGCGCTCCGGCTGAGATCGACGGCTTCGAGGCGCGTCTGACACGTTATGCTACGCGGCATACACCCATGTTTCATGGAGCCGCCCATGCATTCGCCCGTTCTCCGGGTCGCCCGCCCTACTAACAACCTGCATAAAGTCACCGATTTCTATACACGTGGGCTCGGCTTCGACGTCCTTGCGAGCTTCGAGAATCACCAGGGCTTCGATGGGGTCGTTGTCGGACGGCGAGGCTGTCCCTGGCACATCGAGTTCACACGTCAACACGGTGTCACAGTGGAACGGGCACCGACCACCGAGCATCTTCTCGTGCTCTATCTACCCGAACGCGACGCATGGAGCGCGGCCGTCGAACGGCTCGAAGCGCTCGGCGTGACGGCCTGCGAATCAGAGAATCCGTACTGGGATCGTCAAGGTAAAACGTTCGAAGATCCCGATGGGTATCGGATCGTTTTGCAGAATACGGCCTGGGGATAACGGCGCGTGTGGTCGGCGGCAAGCTCGTCACAGCGGACTTCCTTGCGGTGTCCCGACACCTCGCCACCACGCTCCTAATTCATCTGCTTGCCCACAATCACAATCCCCCGTGAAAGTCCGCTCACGCTGTCCACCGCCAGCGCCGCCGCGTACAACTGCGCGACCGGCACCCAGACAGCGGGATACTTGTAGCGCGCCACGTCGAGCAGCAATGCGCTGTCGCTTGCCGAGTCGTAAGCGGCGAGCGGCGACCAATGTCCGCCGCCCGTCTCGCCAATCTCCATCCGTCTGAAATTCAACAGCACGAAGCGGTCGTTGTGGCCCGTGGTGGTACGCACGAGATCGCGGAACTGGCCGAGCGACAGGTCCGCGGCGTGATACTTCCTTACCCCGACCGGAAATGCATTGAGGGCGGTGCCGAGCTGGTCGAGCGTCATGCCCTCTCTCGATACCTGCGCGGCGTTGGCCACCTGCGGATCGATCCCGCGAAAGAAATCTTCCTGCGAAAAGAACGGGAAATCGGGGTATTGCGTCGACTCGGGCCGGCGGATGCCCAATGCGTTGAGCGCCATGACCGACGTTGCGACGGAGCAATAGGCTTCGTTACGCTGGGTTTCGAAGTACTGCGAGAGCGGCCAGTACGACTGGTTGGCTGCGGAGCCCGTCAACCGTTTCTGACCGGCCGGCTGTGCCAGCGCGACGAGGTTCGTGGGAACTGGAAGCGGTCCGTCGGCCGGGCGCGCGGCAGCGCGCGCGCCGGCCTGGGTTGCGGTCTGAACCGCGGTCTGAGCGGCGGGCCGAACAAGCGCGGGCTGATCCACGGCCGCTTGTACGCCGGGCTGACTCGCAACCCGCGGCACCGGTGCGCACGCGGCCAGCGCCGCCATCAGAACCGCGACGACCCACTCGGGTTGGCTCAGGCGCCGCACGGCGCGCATCAACGAATATCTGGACATGGATCTTTCCGCCGGGGATGAACTCACACTGACCGCGCTCGTGCCGATGCAGAAATCAGCACGCGCCAGCGAGCTTCGATTTTGTAACACGAAACAAAACCCGGCGTGCGCGACGGCGGCCATCGCACGGTCGTCAATGAACGGGCGGACCCAGGAGTGGAATTGAATGGCTGAAGCGATGCACACGACGAAAGATGGGCAAACACGCCGAACGTACGCTCAGTTGGCTCGAGCCGCGAACCCGTAACCGTTCTTGCCGCCGCGCTTGACGCGGTACATCGCGTCGTCCGCCGCGGCGACGAGGCGCTGGTAATCGTCGACGAGATCGGGAAAGCTGGCAATGCCAATGCTTGCTCGAACCAGTCCGAGCCCCATCTGCCTGTCGGTCGCAACCACACACGCAATGAGCCGTCGAGCAATCTCGGCCAGTTCGTCAGCCGCGGAAAATTCCTGGATCAGCACCGCGAACTCGTCGCCGCCAATGCGGGCGACCACATCCGCTTTGCGCACCGACTCGCGAAAGCGCCGCGATACCGCGATCAGGAATTCATCGCCGGCTTGATGGCCGAGCGAGTCGTTGACCTGTTTGAAGCCATCCAGGTCCACATACAGTACGGCGATCTTCCGGTGCGCCGATCCGGCTTGCAACTTCGCGGCGGCTTCGTCAAGCGACGCGAACAGCTTGCGCCGGTTCGGCAGACCGGTCATCGGATCGTGCAACGCGGCGTACTCGAATTCGTGCGACTCGCCAGCGAGCTGGCGATTGCGTTTGGCGTACATGCCGAGCGCGGTAAACAGCAAACAGAACAGCAACGCGGCCAGCGCGATCAATACGTTGGCGACGTGGGCAATCCGCAGGCGTACGTCCGCGCCGTCGGCATCGCGCTGCGCTCGCCAATACGCCGAGACCGTGGCGAGCAGCGCGTCGGTGCCGCTCAGACTGGCATCGGGCATCAGCGCCGAAGCGGGCACGTGCGGCGCAGCGGCCGGACTGGCATTCACCAATGCCGCGAGCGACCCGAGGCGACCGGCGAGTTCCGCGCGTGCTTGCCGGTAACTCCGCACCTGCGCTTCACGGTCGCCCGAGCTTTGCCGCCCTGCGTCGACCATCGCGCGCGCACGGTCCGCACGTCCTGCCGCTTCGAGCACGAGCCCCGCGTATTCCTGCTTCAACTGATCGGAGAAGATCGCTCTGATCTGCAAGGCGAGATAAAGAAGGCCGACCAGCAGGCAGACCAGAGAGGCGCCGGCCAGCACGGCGGGCATTCTCCTGAACCGGATCATGGAGGCATCCGCCGGATCGACGCGCCCAGCACGGCGTGGCTCAGGGATGGGAATAGATGTCTTGCCGATTCGCGTTGCCATGCTGCCGATAATTCACACGACGGAAAAAGAGCCCCAGACGAGTGAACGGATTGTCTTTGTGTCTCGCGTTGTTGGGGGTCGCACGGCGCTCTTGCGGCGTGGCGCGACTATCTTTGGCCGGTCGCGTCGAGACCGGTTGCTGTGCCGGCGGATTGCCCAGGCCGGCCGAACGGCGAGCGGAGGAAGTCGCGGAAGGTGCGGATGCGGCGGCCGGCGCGGCCTCGGCCACGAAAGCTGCCGGCAGCCGGGAGCCCGAATGTCGGGCGACTTCACCGGACCAGGAGGCCCACTGACCGCCCGCCTCCGGATCGGTGCCGGTTGGCGACGCCGTCACCGTTGAGCCGGTTGTCGCCACTGAGGTCGATGACGTCGATGACGTCACGCCCGCGGGCTTCGCGATCAGGGCCGTGTTCACCGGCGCGCCGTTGCCAAGCGCTTTGCGCGCACCCGCCATCGCTTCGGCGTATACCTGTTGATCTTGATTGAACCAGACACCGTACGCCACCGTACCGAGCACGCCAATGGCGAGCGCGCTGGCCACCGCCACGCACATGGCCAGGCGTCCGAACCTCGGCGGCGCGGCGGCGGAAAGTGACAAACCGTCCATCCGGGCGCGGGCATCAGAGCCAGCGGCCAGAGAGTTTCGCAAGTCGGGATCATTAAACATCGCAATACGCTCCGGAATCCTTACGTCTAGTGCGTCGGCGAACTTTATTCACACGATTTGGCAGATCGATACAAAGCCGCTCGACGAAGTTAGCCCCCTCATTGCATGAGAACAATACGGCAATGCTGCGCTTTAAACGGCGTCTTGGCGAGGCAGGGTTGCGTCAAAATAACAGGTAAAAGTTTTACGACGCTGGTCGTCACGCGCCGCGCCGGGAAGCATCGCGAGGCGCGCGTGCAAGCCGTACAGGCCGCGCGCAACGGCGCATTGAGCACACGGCTGGGTGTGATGCGACAACCACGCTCAAGCGCGGTGGCTTGCCCGTGCTTTACGACTCGTGCTTGAAACGCAAGAGGAAACGCAAGGGACATTCCCGCTCGCCGGCAGCCGTATCGCCGGTCGCTTCGACATATTCACACTGGCGCCCGGAAGCTCGATTTCGTCGGCACGCAGCTACTTTCATCAACGCGTGCTGCGCACGCCATCACCTGCCTCTCTCTTCCTCTCCAACGAGCACCGCGCAGTCATTGATCCCAGCCTGGAATGATTCATATGCCGTGGCGCGCCTTCCCGGCGCATACCGGAATGGATAAATTGCCCATCAACGAATCGGCATCTGGCTGAGCGTCTCCGAACTCACTACCCGGTAAAGGAAAGATCATGGCTCACTTGTTCACCCCGAAGAAAGTCGGCGCCTACACCCTCACGCATCGCGTCGTGCTCGCCCCGATGACCCGTCTGCGCACCATCCAGCCCGGCGACATTCCCAGCCCGATGATGGCCGACTTCTATGGCCAGCGCGCCTCGCAAGGCGGCCTGGAAATCGTCGAAGGCGTCAGCATTTCAGTTCCGGCCCGCTCGTATCTGGGCGCCGCGAGCTTCTACCACGACGGCCAGGTGGAAGGCTGGAAGGCGATTGCCAATGCGGTTCACGCCAGCGGCGGCCGCGTCTTCATGCAACTGATTCACGGCGGCCGTCAAAGCCACGTCGAAATGACCGGCGGTGTCGCGCCGGTCGCGCCTTCGGTCGTGCCGTTCGAAGGCGTGGCACTCACCAAAGACGGCTTCGTGCCGGCCTCGCCGCATCGGGCGCTCGGTATCGAGGAAATTCCGGGCGTCGTCGAAGAGTTTCGCGTGGCGGCCCAGCGTGCGCACGACGCGGGCTTCGACGGCGTCGAACTGCACGGTGCGAACGGCTACCTCGTGGACCAGTTCATCCAGGACGGCACCAACCGGCGCACCGACGCCTACGGCGGCCCGATCGAAAATCGCGTGCGCTTTCTGCGCGAAACGGTCGAGGCGCTGATTTCCGTGTGGGGCGCGGAGCGGGTCGGCGTGCGCATCTCGCCATCCGGCGAATGGGGCGGCATCTCGGACAGCAATCCCGAAGCCACCTTCAGCCACGTCGCGAGCGTGCTCGACGGATACGGCATTGCGTATCTGCACGTGATCGAACCACGCATCAAGGGCGACGACACGCTGCACGACGACCACCCGCCAGTCGCCGTGAAGTACCTGCGCCCACATTTCTCCGGCCCGATCATCGCCGCCGGCGGATTCGACGGCGACAGCGCGGAAGCGATCGTCGCATCGGGCGACGCGGACCTGGTCGCCTTTGGCCGCCACTTCTCGTCGAATCCGGACCTGCCCTACCGGCTCCTGCACAAGCTGCCGCTTACGCCGTATGTGCGCGCGGCGTTCTGGGGGGGCGACGAAAAGCATTACTCGGATTTCCCCGCATATTCGCCTACTGTAGAAACCGCTGAAGAAACCGGCGAAACCGCATGAGCCGAGGCGCCCTCACCTCGCCTGCGGCAGTTCTGCTCACTGCACCCTTACCGAACCCGGAGACTGTCATGTCACGCACCATCAAGTTTGCAAAGGCCGGTGGCCCCGAAGTGCTCGAATTCATCGAGACGCCGGTTGCCGCGCCGGGCCCGCATGAAGTTCGCATCAAGGTCGAGGCGATCGGCCTGAATCGCGCCGAATCGATGTGGCGCAACGACGCCTATATCGAGCCCGTCAGCTTTCCTGCGGGATTGGGCTACGAAGCCGCCGGCGTCGTCGATGCGGTCGGCGCCGAGGTCACGGGCATTGCGCCCGGCGACAAGGTCAATGTCATGCCGTCGTTCTCGATGAATCAGTACTTCACGTATGGGGAAGTCATTCTTGCGCCGGACTACGCCGTCGTGAAGCATCCCGAGTCGCTCTCGTTCGCCGAGGCCGCGTCGGTGTGGATGATGTTCGTCACGGCCTATGGCGCGCTGATCGAAGACGCAAAGGTGACCAGGGGCGATTTCGTCCTCGTGCCCGCCGCGTCGAGCAGCGTGGGGCTCGCGGCCATCCAGATCGCCAACTATGCGGGCGCGACTTCGATTGCGCTCACGCGCACGTCGGCGAAACGCCAGCAACTGCTGGATGCCGGCGCCGCGTATGTGATCGCCACTGCAGAAACCGATCTGGTAGCCGAAGTCATGCGCATCACGGACGGCAAAGGCGCGCGCGTGGCGTTCGATCCGGTCGGCGGCCCGACCTTCACGAAGCTGCTTGCGGCAATCTCGTTTCAGGGCATTGCGTATATCTACGGCGCGCTGAGCGAAGAGGCCACGCCACTGCCGGTACTGGAGATGATCGCCAAGGTGTTGACCGTGAAGGCGCACAACATCTGGCTGACAAGCGGCGATGCCGCGCGCCGGAAAGCTGCCGTGGATTACGTGCTCAAGGGTTTGGAGAGCGGCGCGCTCAAGCCGGTGATCGACCGCACCTTCACGTTCGACGATATGGTGGAGGCTCACCGTTATCTGGAGACCAACGGCCAGTTCGGCAAGATCGTCGTGACGGTCTAGGCGGGCTTTGCGGATTCGAGCGTTGACGCGGTAGTGCGTGAAGCGGGAGCGGCTTCGTCGGCGAGACAGTTTTCCACGAACGCGGTGAACTGTCTCGCCTTGGTGCTTGCGAGGCGTCCGGTCGGATAGACGGCCGCCAGGCTGATGGTCGGCAGCAGCCAGTCGTCCATCACCGACACCACCGTGCCCGACTTCAGCTCCGGCGTAAAGGCCCATTCGGATGCGACCGCGACGCCCATATCGGCGAAAACGGCTGCGCGCAGACCTTCGGTCGCCGTGATCTTGAGCCGCCCTTGCATCCTGACCGAGACCTCGGCGGTTTCCTTGCGGAACTTCCAGTCTTCGCCGCCGCCGTCACGTGTGTAAATCAGGCACTTGTGCGCGAGAAGATCCGCGGGCGCCTTGGGAATGCCGTAACGGCTGAAGTACGCCGGCGTGGCGATCACGCGGCGCCGAGCCTCGGCGATCCGGCGCGCGGTCATGTTGGAGTCCGCGAGCACGCCCATCCGCAAGGCCACGTCGATACCTTCTTCGACGAGGTCGATGTTCCTGTCGTCGAGAACGAGCTCCAGTTCGAGGTTGGGATGTTCATCGAGAAAAACCGGTAAACGCGGCACGATATGCAGCCGCGCAAAACACACCGCGGCCGACACCCGCAGCTTGCCCGAAAGGCCCACCGCGGTGCCGCGCGCGGCGAGCACGGCTTCGTCGGTTTCCTCGACGGCGCGTTTGGCGCGCTGATAGAAGCTGTTGCCGGCTTCCGTCGGCGTGAGGGTGCGTGTAGTGCGAAGCAGCAGCTTCACGCCCAGCCACTCCTCGAGCTGCGCGATGGCCTTCGACACCGCCGGCTGACCGACGCTTCCCATGCCCGCCACGTTTCTGCTCGATCGCGACGGCAGCGTTGCCCTGGCCCACGTCGACGTGGACTACCGCAAACGACTCGACGTCGAATCGCTGCTGCGCGCGCTGAAGGCGCTACAGGCAAGGCACGCAGCGAAGCTGCATGCGCTGCGTGAGCGCCCCGGCCACAGTCCGTAGATGCGCGTTGCACAGCGTCTACTGCACGGTAATGGTCTCCTTCATATTCGGATGGATGCCGCAAAACACCTTGTAGACGCCCGGCCTGTCGAACTTGAACTGATACGTATCGTTCTGATCGAGCGCGGCGGAGCGAAACATCCCCGCGTCGTTGACGACGGTATGAGGTTCGCCGTCGAGATTTTTCCAGGTCACGGTCGAGCCGGCTTTGACCGTGAGTTCCATTGGCGAAAACATGAAGTTCTTGATCACGACCGCGTTCGGTGCTTCAGCCCGCGCCACGGAAATCCCGGACATTGCCGCAATCAACGCCGAACCTGCGGCCGTCACGAGAAAGACGCGACGAATCTTTTTAGTTTGCATAACTGATCTCCTGCGTTAAAAAAACTGTCAAACCAGTGTCGTGTCGTCCAGCGTCGCCTTGAGCGGATGCCGCGCGATCCTGACGCTGGTGACACCGAGCATTTTCGGCAGTTGATCGCCGGCCACCGTCAACGGTCCGGGGCCGGTGCCGTTGCCGGCGGTCGGTTGCGGATAAGCCGTCGAGCGCGCCGTGTGGAAGGTAATGTTGCCCTCCACTTTCGACACGATCTGATGAATGTGGCCGTTCAGCACGGTCACCGAGCCGAAGCGTTTCAGATAACTCATGGCCTGGCCGGCATCGCCGGTGCCCCAGCCCCAAGGCTCGTAGATCGTCCACATCGGCATATGCGCGAACACCACGATCGGCGTGCTGGACGAGCGCCCTTTCAGATCGTTTTCGAGCCATTCGAGCTGTTCATCGCCGAGACCGCCCAGACCGTTCGGCTTGAAGTGCATCACGTTGACAAGGCCGACGAAATGCACGCCCTGATGATCGAAGCTGTAATAGCCCTTGTTGTCCGAAGCCTTGCCGAAGCGGCTGAAGTATTCCGTTCCGGGGCCGTCCGTCACGTCGTGCTCGCCGGGCACAGTGTGCAGCTCGGTTATCTTCAGGCCGGACATCAACTGCGCCGCGAGATCGAACTCCGCGGGTTTGGAAAGGTGCGTGATGTCGCCGGTGTGGATGGTCAGCGCGGGCTTGACCGGCATCGCATTGACGTACTCGATGGTCTGCTTCAGCGTGCCGGCCACGTCCGGGTTCGCTTCCTTGTTAAAGCCGATGTGCGAGTCGCTGATCTGCAGGAAAAGCGGCACGCCCGCCGTTGCCGCGGACGATTTCTGGTCGGCGGCGAGCGCCAGTTCCACCGGCGTGAGAATGCCGCCCGACAGAACGAACACGGTGCCCAAACCACCGAATGCAAGACACTTCAGTGCGCCGCGACGCGACGCGTCGAACGGATGATGTGACGACATGTTGACCTCACGATAAAGAGTCGCAGGCGGACCGTGGATCATCCGGCGGCCCTCGCGAATCGGTTCGTCAGGCATGACCGGTGAGTGACCGGTTTTATTCCAGAGTCGCTCGATCGGCCTTGCGAATTCTTCCACTCCCACCCGTCACCCATGCCTGATAAGCATGCGGTCCAGCTTATAAAGTCTTTTAAATCTGCCCGGTAAGCCACTAAATTGCACTCAAGGCAATGAACTGAAGCGGAACACAACGAACTCCTCCGCACCCGATCCGCTTCGTCCCATACCGCAAATACATACCTTCCAGGAGTTGAAAATGAGCCATCCCGTCATTCTGATCACCGGCGCACTCACCGGCATCGGTCGCGCCACCGCCGTCGCTTTTGCTGAAACCGGCGCTCGCCTCGTGGTCTCGGGCCGTCGTGAAGCCGAAGGCAAGGCGCTCGAAACAGAACTGCGCGAACTCGGCGCGGACGCCCACTTCATCCAGGCCGACGTGCGCCGCGATGAAGAAGTCGCGAGCCTCGTCGATCAGACGGTTGCCCGCTTCGGCCGCATCGACGCCGCCGTGAACAACGCCGGCACCGAAGGCCAACCCGGCGCGATCACCAGCCAGACCGTCGAGAGCTACAGCGCGACGTTCGACACCAACGTGCTCGGCACGCTGCTCAGCATGAAGCACGAACTGCGCGTGATGTCGGCACAAAAGAGCGGCAGCGTCGTCAACGTTTCGTCCACTTACGGTCATGAAGGCGCGGCCTTCGCTTCCGTGTACGCAGGCAGCAAGCATGCAGTGGAAGGCATGACCAGGTCGGCCGCGCTCGAAGTGGCGTCCACCGGCGTGCGGGTCAACGCCGTTGCGCCGGGGCCGACCGACACCGGCATGCTCGACCGCTTCACCGGCACGCCGGAGAACAAGGCCGCGCTCGCCGCGAAGGTGCCGCTCGGCCGTATCGGCAAACCGGACGACGTGGCGCGCGCCATCGTGTTCCTGGCGTCGGATGCCGCGTCGTTCGTCACGGGGCAGATCGTGACTGTCGACGGCGGCAAGACTGCAGGCTGAGTGCGTATCGCTTTGCAGTGCCCGGCGCCGCCGCATAGCGCGCGTTCTTCAGCATCATTCAAAGGAACATGGACATGACTACCGAAACATTGAAGCTGTACCACTCCGCTTCGTCGCCGAACTCACGGCGCGTGCGCATCTTTCTCGCCGAAAAGGGAGTTCAGGTAACGATCGTCGCGGTCGATCTCGGCAAAGGCGAGCAACACGGCGACGCCTATCGCGCGATCAATCCACGGCGCGTCGTGCCGACGCTGGTGCTCGAAGACGGCACGTCGATCAGTGAAGTGCCGGCAATCCAGCGCTACGTGGAAGAGATTCATCCCGACGCACCGCTATTCGGCACCACACCGAGAGACAAGGCGCTGATCACGATGTGGGAACGGCGCGCGGAACAGGAAGGCTTTGCCTCGGTGATGGAAGCGATCCGCAACATCGCGCCGGGTTTGAAGGGCCGCGCGATTGCCGGGCCGCACGACTACGAACAGATTCCCGCACTTGCCGAACGCAGCCGGCAACGCGCCGCCAATTTTCTGGCCGATCTCGACGATCGGCTGAAAGAGTCCGCGTTTGTGGCGGGTGAACGCTTTTCGGTCGCGGACATTACCGCGCTGGTCACGATCGATTTCGCCGCGAAAGCAATCGACCTGCAGGTGCCGGCCGGGTTGGAGTCGCTCAAGCGCTGGTACGACACGGTATCGTCGCGGCCGAGTGCGGCGGCTTGATTCGCAGTGACATGCGAAGTCGCATTGCGACAGCGGCCCGCACCGCTGCATCACATTGCGGGCCGCTGCGCTCCTCGATAACACCGCCTGTTGAGCCTGTTGCAGACCCTACTGCGGAGCCTGCTGTTTGAGCCGGAACTTGCCTTGATAGCGGATGGTCGGACGCAGCGATTGCGTCGCCGGCGCCGTCATCAGCAACTGACGCGCGAGCGGTACGGCCGCCGGACTCAGCGAACCGATACTGGTAGCACGCGACGGGTCCGCCAGACCATTGTTCACCAGCAGCTTCGCCTCGAGTTGCAGACCGGTCAGCAACACCGGATCTTTCAGCGCATTGCCCTGCGCGAGCAACTGGCTCCACGCGGTGTTGCTGTAGTTGGTCACGTAGTAGTCGAGACCGCTCGGGTCGGCGAGCACCGCGGAACAACCGTTCAGACGCACCTGGGTTTGCGTGTCCTTCAGCGCGACTGTTTTGCGCGAAGTCAGTCCGTCACCGTACGCGAGTGTCAGCGGAATGGTCCACTGCGTGCCCGGGTACTGATTCTGGTTCGGAAACGGCGACTGTTTCAGCGAGACCACGGTCTGATTGGTGGTCAGATCGCATTGCGTATCGAGCGAAATCAGCGGTACGCCCGTTTGCCGCACGAAGCTGTCGCCTATCGCTACCATCGGCTGGCCGCTCGCCTTGGCCAGTTCGTCCCACAGGCGTTTCGGCGTACCGTTGCCGAGCGCATAGTCGGCGAGATACGACTGCAGGCCCTTGCGCATGACTTCTTCGCCGAGATAGTTCTCCAGCATCTTCAGCACGTGACCGCCCTTGTCGTATGTGAAGGCGCTCGCACTCAACACGAAGTCGTTCGACGCCCAGCCGTTGAAGTTCGGCTGCACCGGAAACGCAGTGGACTTCAGATCCGCATTGATCACGGCGTATTTGTTCTTCACGTCGTCGACCCAGCTGAAACGGTCCGGGAAGAAACGCACCTTGGTCTTGTTCTCGAAGAACGTCGCGAACGATTCGTTCAGCCAAACGTCGTCCCACCAGTCGAGCGTGACGAGGTCGCCGAACCATTGGTGCGCGGCTTCGTGCGTGAGCACCGTCACGCCGTAGTCCGACATGGTCGTGCCGGGCGGCGGCAAAATGTCGTCGGCGAATTCGAGAATCGCGCCCCAGTTCTCCATGCCGCCGAAGTTCAGGTCTTTCTGTTCCTTGAACGCGTCGT
This sequence comes from Paraburkholderia sp. USG1, assembly GCF_031570135.1. Classification (NCBI taxonomy): domain Bacteria; kingdom Pseudomonadati; phylum Pseudomonadota; class Betaproteobacteria; order Burkholderiales; family Burkholderiaceae; genus Paraburkholderia; species Paraburkholderia sp. USG1. The sequence continues at coordinate 22,109 of NZ_JAMWXW010000038.1, forward strand.
TCGCCGCAATCGTGTCGAACTTGGTGAGCGGCAACGGAATGCCGGTATAGCGATAGTAGTAATCGAGCGCCTGCTTGGTCTGCTGCATGGCCGGTTTGGCCCAGTCACGCATGCCGGGCGGCGTGAAGATGCGCAGATGCAAACCCTTGCCGTCGGGCAGCGGGCTCGAGAAGTCGTCTTCGAGAATGTCGAACTGGCCGCCGCCGAAGAACAGCAGATACGAAGGCATGGGCGGCGTCTTTTCGAACGACACCAGCTTGTAGCCCGCATCCACGTTCACCGCGGGTTTCTCCGCCGCGTTCGAGACGACGTTCCAGTTCTGCGGCACCTCCGCGCTCACCTCGTAGGTGGGCCGGAAAGCCGGCTCGTCCCAACCGGGGAACCATTGGCGCGCGAGGTTCGATTCGCCTTGCGTGAGAATCGCGCCGCTCGTCGTGCCGTCGGTCGATTTCAGATCGACGCGGAACACGCCTTCCGCCGCCGAGCAACCCGGATAGGGATCGTCGCCGCAACTGCCGCCGGTCTTCGCGACCGGATCGTCATAGGTCTTGAAGTTGATGATGCCGCTCCACTCCATGTGCAGCGAGTAGTTGCCTGCGGCGATCTGCCCGCTCACCGGGCGCAGTTGATAGAAATCGCCGTCGTCCTGAGGCGTCGCGATCAACGCAATGTTGCCCGGCTGAAGCGTGATCGTGCCGTTGGTGAACTTGATGCGGTGTCCGGCGATCGTGATCGCGTTGACCGCCTTCTGCACCTTGATCTGCACGTCGGCGCGGCCGTCGAACGAGGACAGCGCGGGGTTTGGCCGGAACCACAGCTTGTAGTTGATCGGGGTGACCGTGTCGGGCAATTCGACCGGCGGCACTGTCTTGTTGATCGACGTATCCGCAACCACTGGCGCAGAGGGCGGGGCCAACGCCACCTCGGAAGCAGCCGGCGCGGCTGCGGGCGCCTGCCCGGATTTGCTCGTGAGGGAAGACGAGCCGTTGCTGCCGCCGCATCCCGCCAGAACCGCGATTCCGGCTAGCGCGAGGCACTGCATCTGCAATCGGAAATTTATACGCATAATTAATCCTCGACTGACAATATCGGCATTAAAGAAAGTGCGATGAGTGCTTCAGCTGGTTTTCTCTGTTTTTTAGAGAAAAAGGTCTCCCGCACTAGCACCGAATTGCTAGCGAGAATATATGGACGTGTTGGCGCCTCAGCACTTGGGGCTGATTTTAGAAATGCGATACACTTTTATTACAATGCTTTCATCAAACGGCCTTGGCCGTTGGCCTTGGCCGTTTTTTCCCGGCTTTGATGCGATCGCCTGACTGACCGGCAAAGCGGCGGCTTACTTGCGTCTCCGGGCAGGTGAAGAAAACCGCGATCAGTTTTTGACGACAGTGCGTAGCCTAGTTTGGCAAACGTTCCCGTGTCAACTTCCTTTCACAAACTTTCTTTTATTGGGCCATATGTATGCGATTCGAATGGCGCCGGTAATCGGATCGAGTCAATCCTCAATATCTCTCACCACTACGGGAAAGCTTATTTTTCTTTGCATTGGATTATGTTATGGCGCGTCACGCAAGCGAATAACCTCGAACGAGGTTTTAATTTTAACTATCTGGAGAGTTCAAAGGATTTGGTGCGAGTAAATACGCAAGCGATCAGCTAGCCGTTCACCGCCGCGACGATTCGTGCGCACATCGCCTTGTCGGGTAATGGGCCGGAGCCGGCCCGGACATTGTCCGCCATGTACTGCGGACGCCCCGTGCCGGGAATCACCACCGTCACCGCCGGTTGCGCGAGCACGAACTTCAGAAGAATCTGCGCCCAACTCGCGCAGCCGATTTCCGCAGCCCACGCAGGCAGCGGCGTTTTACCGACGCGCGCAAGCAGCCCGCCGCCGCCGAAGGGCTGATTGATCACGACGCCAATACCCAATTCCGCCGCGAGCGGCAAGATGCGCGCCTCGGCCGCGCGGTCGTCGGCTGCGTAATTGATCTGCACGAAGTCGGGCTTTGCGCTGCGCATGACAGCCGCGACGTCGTCGAATGCACTCGACGTGTAGTGCGTAATGCCGATATAGCGAATCCGGCCGCGTGCTTTCCAGTCGCGCAGTGTGGTGAGTTGCGTGCGCCAGTCGAGCAGATTATGCACCTGCATCAGGTCGATGCGCGGTTGCTGAAAGCGGCGCAGCGATTCTTCCATCTGCGCGATGCCCGCCTCGCGTCCTTCGGTCCAGACTTTGGTGGCGACGAAGGCTTTCCTGTGCGCGTCGAGTTGCGTGAGCAACGCACCGGCGACCGCTTCCGACGACCCGTACATCGGCGACGAATCGATAACCGAACCGCCAGCTTCGAACAGGATGCGCAGAACTTCGGCGAGTTGCGCGCGCGCGGCGGGATCGTCGCCGACGTCGAAGGTGCGCCACGTACCGCAGCCGACCACAGGCAGCCGCTCGCCGGTAGCGGGAATCACGCGTTGCGCCATGCGCGGCAGCGGCGTGGCGGATTCGGTTTGTGATAGACCCGGCGTTTGAGACGGTGCCAGCCGCGGAAAGGCGAGCGAGGCCGACAGGCCGATGGCGGTGCCGCCTGTTGTGCGAAGAAAGCGGCGTCGGCCGGAAAGCTTTACAGCGTTTTTCGACGAAAATGCCATGACGTACCCCCATTTCGCGCGCACTGGATCGCACTAGATCAATCCGCGAGATTGCAATTCGCGCGACAAAGCGTCGACACTGACAAACCTGTGCGCTTGCAGCCCTGCATCGATTGCACCACTCACATTGGCGGCCGTGTCGTCGACGAAAAGCGTTTCGGCCGCAGGCACGCCGAGTTGTTCCAGGCAGCGCAGATAAGTCTGCGCAGCGGGCTTCGCGGCACCGTATGACGCCGATGAGTAAACATGCGAGCCGAACAGCCGCGCGACAGGCGGATTCAGATAACCGATGTGATCGGTGAACAACCGGCAATTGTTCGTCAGCACCGCAATACGGTGGCGCCCGGCGACCCTGGCGGCAAGCGCGAGCGCTTCCCCGTTCGGCGTAATCGAAGCGTGACGGGCAGCCAGCCAGTCGTCGCGGCTGATCGGCGCGTTCAACAGAATGCCTAGCTCGTGCAGATATTCGTCGTCGCTGATCTGGCCGGCATCCGCGCGCGCTTCGAGACCCGATCCCCAGATTGCATGACGCACGGTTTCCGGCGCGCAACCCGTGAGCGCGGCCAAACGCCCGGTCCGCACGGCGCGGTCGTAGTGGGACAGAACACCTTCCATGTCGAACAGAACCAGCGTGATGGATGCAGTCATGCTGTCGACCTCGCATCAGGAGCTTTCAGGAATGGGGAAAACCACATCGCACGATGGCGTCGCACGGTCGCCTGTTTCTATTGTGCCTCGACAAAACCGCGCTTGCGTGCAATGAGCGGCGGCGGCTACATGCCGATCAAAAAACTTTCCCGCCAAAGGAATAAAACCACGACGCCACGCGTTCAATAGGCGCATTGACCATCGTGCATGACAGAGAGGTGCGGCCATGAAATCTGTGCTTAAGGCATTGGGCGCCGTCGCGGGCGGCGCGGCGTTGGTGAGTTTCGTCGCGGCGTGTGGCGGTTCCAATTCGGTGAGTCTGCAATCGTACACGTCGACGGCGCTCGTATCGGACGGCGCCGTCGCCGCGGCGCACACTGACCCTAACCTGAAAAACGCGTGGGGCGTTGCGTTCAATCCGAAAGGCTTCGTCTGGGTGGCGGACAACGCCACTTCGCTCGCGACGCTCTACGACGGCAACGGCACACCACAGTCTTTGGTGGTCAGTATTCCGAATGGAACCAATGGCCCCGCGAATCCGACCGGCATTGTGTTCAACGGCACGACGGACTTTGTCGTGACGCAAGGCGGAAAGTCCGGCGTGGGCGCATTCATCTTTGCCGGCGAAGGCGGCACGATCACCGCGTGGGCGCCGGCGGTCGGCCCCACTAACGCATTCGTCGTATTCGACAGCGGCAGCAGCGGCGCGGTCTACAAAGGACTCGCGCTGGCCAGCAACGGCGGCGCCAACTTCCTCTACGCCACGGACTTTCACAACAACAGAGTCGACGTATTCGACACGAGCTTCGCGAAGGTCGCGACGCCGGGCAAGTTTCAGGATGCGTCGATGCCGGCAGGCTTCGCGCCGTTCGGCATTCAGGCGATCGGCGCGAAGCTTTTCGTGACCTACGCGAAGCAGGACGCGGCGGCGCACGACAACGTCGACGGCGCCGGCCTCGGCTTCGTCGATATCTTCGATACGGCGGGCAACCTGTTGCAGCGTTTTGCTTCGGCGGGTGCGCTGAATGCGCCTTGGGGTGTCACGCAGGCGCCGGCCAATTTTGGCCGGTTCAGCGGCGACGTGCTAGTGGGCAACTTCGGTGACGGCACGATCAACGCTTTCAATCCGGCAAGCGGCCAGTTTCTCGGCGCGATCAATCTGCCTGACGGCTCGGCGTTCGTCCAGCACGGTTTGTGGGGCATCGCGTTCGGTAACGGGCTCAGCAATCAGCCGGTCAATACGCTGTTTTTCGCCGCCGGGCCGAATGACGAAGCGAACGGAGCCTATGGACGCATCGACGTGAAAATGTGACGAGCGGCGCAAGCGTTCGCCGCGACGCATACGTGACGCGCGCGGTCAGCTCTTCACGCCGCGCAGCGCATACGCGGACAGCGTGGCGAGCCGCTCCACGCTCAGCATCCTCGCGACTCGCTTCACCGCGTGACGCACGCGGCCACGCAGATGCGCCGTGCGCATGTGGCGCCAGAAACGGTCCGGCGCGAAATCGTCGAAACGCGCTTCTTTTTCGAGCAGTGCCTTGCCGCCCGGCAAATGGACGAACGAACAGCAGCGAAACCACCGCAGGTCGCGATAGTTGTTGCCGGGCCAATGACGGCCTATGGCCTGGTACGCGCCGACTTCGATCAGCACCTGCCCTTCGTCGCTGAGTGCATTGAGCGCGGCCGAAATGAACGCTTCGTCGCCGTGATGCCGCAGGCGCGCGCTTTCGCTGAGATAGCGCGCATAACTGGCCCGAGCACGCGGCACGAGCCGTCGCAGCGAGGCGGGCGTCGCGAGCAGAAACTCGCCGCCATACCAGCGAGGATTCCTGAGTCGCCGGTCCGCGACGATTTCCAGATCCGCGACCACGCGTTCGCTGCCATATGCCGGAAAGACCTGATCCGAAATATCGAATACGCCGAGACCCGCTTGCGCGCATCGCTCGATCAGGTCGTGGTCGAGCGGAAGCAGCGCCACCACGTCGGCATCGAGCAACAGCATCATCGTGTCGGCCGGCAGGGTCTCCGCCACCTGGTCCATCAGGTCGAGCTTGAAATGCGCGGCGTAAAACGGCGTGTTCTTCGGCAGTTCGATCGTCGCGGCGAGTGTCGCCACTGCCGGCCGGTTTGCTGTCGGCATGCTTTCAAGCCGACGCGCGACGAGGGCCGGCGCGTTCGTCATGATGGTCAATGTCGGCATGCCCACGCGCCGCAAGCTGTTATTCAGGCAGATAGCCTGACTCACGTACGAGAGAGGATCGCGATTCGTCGAGTTGGGCCCCGGCTTCGCATCGACATCCACATAAACAAGAGTGCAAGGAAAAAGATTCACATCGCTCCTCACCACGCGTGAGCGACAGATCGCCTTTCAGCATGCTGTCGTTACTGTCGGAGGTTGGTTCACGTGTTCTAACTGGGGGCAAAGAAGCCCCCGCAAGGTGCGCAGTATTGGGAACCGCAGTTCGTGCCATCACGGTGTCACAGTCGAACTGCGGTACGCTGATCTGCGGCGATGGAGTCGGATGAACCGGGGCGCAGATATCACGTTCGGTCTATCGTTTCACGTCCTTGCATTGCCTTTCCGCCAAAACGCAGAGAGACATGACGCGGATCGCGTCGAACTTCAGGTGGGACTCCGGCTTCGCGCAATAATTGCGGGTGCTTATGAGCGCTCGTGAATAACTTACTCGTCAGCGAATTCGTGACGCCTTTCCGATTCGGTCGCGGTCGAACTAACGTTACTGCTGCCGCATCGGCCGGAAGAACCGGCGAATGTCGGCGGCGAGCAAATCGGGCTTTTCCATCGCCGCGAAATGTCCGCCGCGCGGCATGTCGGTCCATTGCACGACATTGAAAGTTCTTTCGAGCCAACTGCGCGGCGGATGATTGATCTCCCTCGGAAAGTGCGCAAAGCCAACGGGCGGCACGACGCGTTGTCCTTCGGCGAAGCGCATGGGCTGCAAGCGGTTTTCCCAATACATCTGGATTGCCGGGCCGATACACTGGGTGTGCCAGTAGAGCGAAATGTTGGTGAGCAGGTCGTCTTTCGAAAACACGCGCTCGACCTCGCCCTCGCAATCGCTCCATGCGCGAAACTTCTCGCCGATCCATGCCGCCAGTCCCACCGGCGAATCGTTGAGCGAGGCCGCCAGCGTTAGCGGTTTGGTGGCGTGCATGTGCGCATAGCCGCCTTCGAGCACGGCCCATTCGTTTTTTTCGCGCAGGAATTTTTCCTCGGCGGGCGTGAGCGGTTTCTGCGCCGCGCCGATGGCCGGCTCATACGAACTCGGCAGGAAGTTGAGATGAATGCCGTCCACCGCTTGCGGATGCCGTGTCGCGAGCGCGATCGACACCCCCGCGCCGAGATCGCCGCCTTGAGCGCCGAAGCGCTCGTAGCCGAGGCCGCGCATCAGCGGCGCCCACCGGTCCGCCACCTGAAATGCGGACATGCCGGCTTGCGCGGGCGCCTGCGAAAACGCGAAGCCGGGTAGCGAAGGCACGACGACATGGAAGGCGTCAACGGAATCGCCACCGAAGGCGGCCGGGTCGCACAATCGGTCGAGCAACGCGTGGAACTCGAAAAACGATCCGGGCCAGCCGTGCGTGATCACCAGCGGATAGGGCGCCGGACCCACGCCGCGCCGATGGACGAAATGCACGCGCTGCCCGTCTACGTCGGCGAGAAATTGCGGCTGCCGGTTCAGGCCGCGCTCGGCCGCGCGCCAGTCGAAACGCTCTGCCCAATACGCGGCCAGTTCGCGCAGCCACGCGGCATCGACGCCCTGCTGCCAGGCTGGCGACGGCGTCGCCGGTGCCCAGCGGGTCGCGCGAATACGCCGGCGAAGATCGTCGATGTCATGATCGGCAATTGCGATCTGAAACGGTTCTATGTGCATGGCGGCTCGTCCGGCATAACGGGATGGCTAACGGGTGTGCCTCGCTCGACAGCGGCTTGCGCACGCCGCTCGGTCAGGTCACTGAGTCAGGCTGCTGGGGGAAGCCGCTGATTCTGCCCACTGATTCTGCCCACTGAGTCAGGTCGCTGAGTCAGGTCGCTGAGTCAGCCCACTTGATTCAGCCCGCTGAATCCGGCTCCAGATCAGGCCACTGGGCCAGCGAGCAGGCGCAGGCCAATCTGCATGGTACACAACGGGGCAATTTCTGTTTTGCCTCCAGGAGACTGCCATGCCTGGAGCGCTTGCCGGCATGGCAGCCGAAACAACCAGCCTCGCCTACACAAGCGGCCCCTCTTCCTGCTTCCCGCGCATCGCAACGGCGATCGAACTGCCGACAATCAACGCAATGCCGAGCAGCGACATGCCGCCGATCGTCTCGCCCCACGCCACATAGCCGAACAGTGCCGCCCACACGATGCTCGTGTAGTTGTATGGCGCGAGCGCGCCGGCGTCGGCCTGACGGAACGCCATAGTCATCAGCAATTGCCCGGCCGTGCCGAAACCGCCCAGCAGGGCCATCACCGCCAGCGCCTGCAGCGAAGGCGTGCGCCACGCGAAGAACAGCGAAGCGCTGGTGACGATCGTGCCGATCGCCGTGAAATACAGCACAGTGGTGCGCGAATCGTCGGTCGCACGAATGCGCTTGATCTGAATGATCGATAGCGCGCCGAAAAAGGCGCTCGCGATCAGCAGCACCGGACCGAGCCAGCTCGAATGCGAGCCGTCCGGGCGCACCACGAACAGTACGCCGACAAAACCGGCCGCCGCGGCGAGAGCATCGCGCGGCTTGAGGGACTCCTTCAGCAACAGCGGCGCGAGAACGATCACCAGCAAGGTCTCCGAGTACACGATCGCCACCGCCTCGCCGAGCGGCATATAGGGCAGCCCGGCGAAGAACAGCCCCGAGGCGCCGAGCAGCGTCAGCGCGCGAAGGGTCTGCCCACGCACGTCCAGGTGTCTGATCCGCTCGACGATCGGCTTGCCGTGCAGGCACATCGCCGCCGCCGGCACGAGGCCGAACAGCATGCGAAAGAACGTCACTTCGTTGGCCGGATAAGCGAGCGCCACGGATTTGGCGAGCGCATCGACCAGCGCGAAACAGAACATCGACACAAGGATCAGCACAATGCTGCGCATTGGCACGGCGGTTGTGCGGACAGCGGTGATGGGCGGCATGAAGTTTCCTGGAAGCGCGCAACGACGCATCGCTGGTTTGGCGTGCCGGCTGCGCGGCCCGCTTCGATGGAAAACGAATTATGCCTGCTGGAGCGTGAAGGATAGACAGCTGACGACTTCCCGTGCGCCAACGCTATCGAGAATCAAAGCTGATTACGACCGTCAACTGAAGCTGACTCGTCGAGCCGAAACACTGTACAAAAACACAGTATAATGACCTGTCCGAGCCGCCCTTTTCGCCAACCGGACGGCTGCCAGCCAATGTCGGAAACATGGTGTCCCAGCAAGCCCTATTCGCGCCCGAGCCCGTATCCCTTCTCCATGACGGAGAAGGAGGAATCCGCTATTTGCCCGAGTCGATTCCGGCTGCCACGGCCCGGCAGTGGTTCGAGGTGTCGCTGAAGAATATCGGCTGGCTCAGCCGGCAGCGCATGATGTACGACCGCGAGGTTGCCGTACCACGGCTTATCGCCACGTTCGCGCGCGAAGCCGGCGACCTGCCCGCGCCATTGGGCGAAGCGTTCGAGGCCGTTCGCGCGCTGGTGGGCGCGCCGTTCAATCGCGTCGGCCTCAATCTCTATCGCAACGGCAGTGACAGCGTTGCGCTTCACAGCGACAAGACGGACAAGCTCGTGCCCGCTCAACCGATTGCGATCGTCTCACTCGGCGCGAGCCGCCGCATGTCGATCCGCCCGAAAGCCGGCTCCGGGCGGATCGTGCATATCGAACTGGAACCGGGCAGTTGCCTTGTCATGAGCTACGCGTCGCAATTCACTCACGAGCACGGCATTCCCAAACTCGGGCACGTAAGCGGGCCGCGCATCAGCCTCGCGTTTCGCTGCTTCAGCGGCTGACGAACAGCACACCGGCGCTTAGCGTTGCGCCTCCTGCTCCATCGTCGGGTAATCGATATACCCTTCGGCGCCGCCGCCGTACATCGTGTCTTTATCCGGCTCGTTCAGCGGTGCGCCGCTCCTGAGCCGCGCCACCAGATCGGGATTGGAAATGAAGGGCCGGCCGAAGGCGATCAGATCAGCCCGCTTCGCCTTGAGCGTTCGTTGCGCGAGTTCCATGTCGTAGCCGTTGTTGGCCATGAACAGGCCGTCGAACGCCTCGCGCAAAACCTGCAGATCGAAGCCGCCCGGCACGTCGCGCGGGCCGCCCGTGTCGCCCTCGATCACATGCAGATACACCAGCTTGCGCGCGCTGAGCTGCTGCACGACATACGTGAAAAGCGGCTCGGGATTGCTATCGGCAATATCGCCGAAACTGCTGAGCGGCGAAATCCGCACGCCCACCCGGTCGCTGCCCCATACGCTGGTCACGGCATCGGCCACTTCGAGCAGGAGGCGCGCGCGATTCTCGATCGAGCCGCCATATTGATCGGTGCGCCGATTGGTCTTGTCGCGCAGGAACTGGTCGAGCAGGTAGCCATTGGCCGCGTGGATCTCCACGCCGTCGAAACCCGCTGCTTTCGCGTTTTGCGCAGCAACGCGGTATTGCTCGACAATACCCGCCATTTCCGAAGTTTCGAGCGCGCGAGGTGTGACGAGCGGCACAAAACCCTCGTCGGTGTAAGCCTGGCCTTCGGGCTTGATCGCCGAGGGCGCGACCGGCAACGCGTTACCCGGCTGCAGCGATGGGTGGGAAATGCGGCCCACATGCCACAGTTGCAAAAAGATACGTCCGCCCTTCTCGTGCACGGCGTCGGTAATGCGCTTCCACGCCTGCACCTGCGCGTCGTTGTAAATGCCGGGTGTGAACACGTAGCCTTTGCCTTGCGGCGAAATCTGCGTCGCCTCGGCAATGATGAGACCCGCCGACGCACGCTGCGCGTAATACTCGATGGCCAGTTCCCCCGGCACATCGCCCTCTTTCGCGCGGCTGCGCGTGAGCGGCGCCATCACGATGCGATTGGGCAATTGCAGCGGTCCCAGCTTGACGGGTTCGAACAGGTAACTATCGATACGCGCGGAATCAGTTGACATGGCATTCCCTTAAAGAAGAGAGAGACAAAGCATTACAAGGCGGCCCTTCACATATTGCCCGCCGAGCGGTTTTGACACCGGCAGCCGGTTGGTGTTCAACCCGATGCCCCCGCGCTGCCATGCGGAGCGGCCCAACCGGTGAGAGCGTGGCCGCGCACGAGCAGCGTCATTGCGCGCCTCGCATGTTCAAACTTCAAGCTAGACGGCGTAGATGTCGGGGTTGTCCACCAGCGGCAAAAACTTGCCCGTGCGCCCGTCGAGCGCGAGCATCACGCCGCTCTCAATGTCGAAGATCCAGCCGTGCAGTTGCAGCGTCTTGTTCGCGAGCCCGACTGCCACCGAAGGGTGCGTGCGAATGTTCGCGAGTTGCGCGATCACGTTGTCCTTGACCAGCGCCTCGAGACACTCCGCGTCCGAATGATAGGTGCGCGATGCGTTGATGGCCTTGGCCGCGTCCGCGTGACGCAGCCAACCCGCCACCGCCGGCAGATGGTCCAGGTTCATGCAGGTGGAGATCGCCGTCATCGCGCCGCAATTCGAATGGCCGCAAATCACGATATCGCGCACGTGCAACACGGCCACCGCATATTCGACGGTTGCCGATACGCCGCCCGGCTCCGGGCCATAAGACGGCACGATGTTGCCGGCATTGCGGATCACGAACAGCGAACCGGGTTCGGTCTGCGTCAGCAACTCCGGCACGACGCGGCTGTCCGAACACGTCACGAAAAGCGTGCTGGGACTTTGCGCCGTTGACAGGCGCTTGAACAAGCCGCTCTGCTGCGGAAAAACTTCACGTTGAAAGCGGATAAAACCTTCGATGATTTCCTGCACGGTGTTCTCCAGATTCGAAGAATGAGCCTGCAGTGCCCACGCACGATAGTCCGGGGCATGCATGCGGTCTATTCGCGCGACTATACCGCAGCCGCGGACCCGGCGACCATGCATGCGTGAATGGCAGTGCGGCGCCGTCATCATCACGCCTTCGTCATCCGCCACCCCAAATAAAAAAGCCCCAGCTGTCTCCAGCCGGGGCAAACTCTCTCGCTCGCACACCGGGAACCGTGCGTGCATGATTACTTTACCGGTGCCGACGAAGCGGATATATACGCCACACTGGAAGAGTCCTTTCCAACCGCGCGCGACGCGCGCTGCGTTGCGCTGATGCACGGACTCACAGGCTGACTCGCGCGCATCCCACCACTCGACAATGCATCAGCGCAACACAGCCAGTCGCATTGCGCCTCGTTGCACCTTACTGCATTGAACCCACCGGATTAACGGCTGTACATCGCGTTCCAGTCGCTCGGGGACACAGCCGGACGGCCGTTTTCCGACGAACCCGCCACGCTGCCGCCGTAACCGCTGGTGCCGCCGTTGCGTGCGGCGACGCGGGCTTCCGCGGCCTGAATCGCATCAGGGTAATGGGCTTGGTCGCCGTCGCCGACGTGATAGCCGACCTGTTCGAGTTGAACCAGTTCGGCGCGCACCTGTGCGCGTGTGATGCCGGAATTCGATTGGGCAAAAACCGTGGCCGAAGCAGCCAGCGAAGCAACGACAACAACGGTCTTGATCAGGGACTTCATGATAAAACTACCTCCGATAATTGATGATAAGCGGCGCTTCGAATCACTTTCCGCGCAACCGCTGAACTCAATATAGGAGCCGAATCCTCATAGAATAACGGCTGCCCATCGAAGGGATTGTTGTTGAATCTGGAGAAGTCGCCGGCCGCGCCCGGCGCGATATCACCCGATATCACGCAGTGCGCAGCCGGATTATCGTCACGCTCAGAAGCGCGTGCGGATGCCCACGGTGCCCACCACCTGATTGCCCGTCGAAGACGCGCCGCCAGCCGTGTTGATGAACGCGGTATAGCCCTTGCCGGTCACGTGCTGGTACATCGCTTCGGCATAAACGTCGGTGCGCAGCGACAGCGCATAGACGGCCTGCAGGTTCACCTGATTCCATTTCGGATCGGAACCGTAGGTCGACGTGCCGCCCACATGCGCGTCCGTGTACGTGTAAGCCGCACCGAGCGTCACCGCCGGCGTGAGGGCGTACTTGCCGTTCAGTTCGTAGTTATCGAAGCGCATCGAGCCGTGCGTGGCACCGAACGAAGTGGTGTTCTGGAACTGGCTGTGCGTGTAGACGAAGCCGGCCGTCACCGGGCCGAAGGCGTAGCTCAAGCCGGCGCCGGCCGTACGCTGCACATCGGCGCCAAGCTGGAAGCCGCCCGTGCCGTTCGCCGTGGATTCGCCGAGATCGACCGCGCCGCCCGTGTTGGTGGTCGAATTCGAACCGTTGATCTGCAGGTAGCCCGCGGCCGCCTTGAACGGACCGTTCGCATAGCTCACGCCCGCGCTATACGCACGATTGATCGAGAAATCCGTGTTGTTCGAGAACGCGTACAAGCCGCCGAACTTCAGGCCGGCATAGTTGGAGCTCATGAACTTAACCGAATTGCTCATCCGCACCGAGTGGTTCAGATTGTCGTTATCGAACGGGTGCGCGAAACCGGTATCGCCGAACGTGCCCGCCGTGCCCGACAGCGGCGCGACGAAGTCGACCAGCGAGTCGTATTGCCGGCCGAGCGTGACTGCGCCGTATTCCTTGTTGCTCAAGCCGACAAACGCCTGACGGCCGAACAGACGGCCGTTCTGGCCGAGCTTGCCGTTCTGCACGTTGTAGCCGTTCTCGAGCACGAAGATCGCCTGCAGGCCGCCGCCGAGATCTTCGGCGCCGCGCAAGCCGAAGCGGCTGCCGTTGATATTGCCGCTCGTGGCCTGAACCAGCGCGCCTTCCGAGCCGCCCTTCTTCACGTTGTTGGTGTACATCAGGCCGGCGTCGATGAGGCCATACAGCGTGACCGAACTTTGCGCATGCGCCGAGGTGGCAGCGAGGGCTACGAATGCCGCGACTGCGGCGGAAATCTTTTTCACGTCAATGCTCCTGCGTAGCTGGAATGTCATGTTGAACAGCGACGCGAGTATAGAAACGCCAGCAGCAAAACCTGACGTTCCGACTTTGGAGCAGTCCTTTGCGAAATCCGGAAGAATCCGTCATCTAAACGCAGCAATCGCGATGCGGTGCGCCTGGACGAGGTGTTGGAAAGGTAAAAACGCGCGCAAGGCGGGAGTGCGCCGGATAAAAGGGTTGCATGTGAACAACAGGCATCTGAAGCTCGCCGGGCCATCGTGTGAATGGCGGGCGAGCGATTTTGCCGCCCGTGTATCCGGCTTGCGAGTCCGGCGGTGGCGCCGGACTCGCCGTCATCAGATCAGGAACCCGACCTGCAAGACTCAGTTGAAATCGCCGGTCTCGAGTTCCACGGACTGCCCGCCATTCTTTTCGAGAACTCGCCGCGTAGCGTTTTCAATCCGCGTGCGATTCGCCTCGAAGGTATTGACGAGGTTGTGGGCCGACGGACCGTCGTTGCCGAAATGGTCGTTCAGCGCGTCCAGCGACACGCTGCACCAGACGTCTGCCCCGTCGACACTGGCTTCGAAGGCGACGCGTGCCGCAGCGACCACTTCGCGGCGCCCGGTGAATTCGATCCTCATGATGACCCTCCATTTGTCGAAAGAAAGCTTCAAACGCGCAAGCGCTGTGCCAAGGCGGCGAGGCTTTCGCGGACCGCCGGGCTTCAGCGCGCATTCCCGGCAGGGTGCATACTCGACACCGGCCGCCCTCGTACGGCCGTGCTGATGCGTCGCGGCGTGCCCGCCCACGGCCGCGCTACCCGACGTGCCTTACATCCTATTACCAACTCCTCGCTCATGTCCCGCAACCCGCAATCGTCGCGTCCTCTAGTCATTGCCGCCGTCATGGCGTCCATGGCGATGGTCGCCATCGAAGCCACCATCGTTTCCACCGCCATGCCCCAGATCGTCGCGCAACTCGGCGACCTGCATCTGTATAGCTGGGTCTTTTCGTCGTTCCTGCTCACGCAGACCGCGATGACCGTGGTTTTTGGCAAACTCGCCGATCTGTATGGCCGCAAGCCGGTCATGCTGGCCGGCATTGCGATCTTTCTGATCGGCTCGGTGCTGGCGGGCTTCGCCTGGTCGATGCCGGCAATGATCGCCTTCCGGCTGATCCAGGGCGTCGGCGCGGGTGCGATCCAGCCGGTCACGCTGACCATCGTCGCCGATCTCTATCCGGCCCACGAACGCGGCAAGGTGCAAGGCTACCTCGCGAGCGTATGGGCCATTTCGGCGGTGGTAGGTCCGATGGTCGGCGGCTTCATCATTCACAACATGTCGTGGGCATGGATCTTCTGGATGAACGTGCCGATCGGGCTCGCCTCCGCGGCGGGCTTCATCGCGTTCCTGCGCGAATCGGAACGGCATGCGCGCCCGTCGATCGATTTCGGCGGCGCGACGCTCTTCATGGCCGCGATCGCCGCGCTCATGATGGCGCTGACCTATGCGGGCGACGACGAGGTCGCGCGAGCGTTGCTCGCGGGCGGCGCGTTCGTGTTGTGCATGGTGGCATTCGTCTGGCAGGAGCGCCGCGCGGCCGAGCCGATGATCTCCTTCGCGCTCTGGAGCCGCCGGCCGATTGCCGCCTGCAATGGCGCGACCTTGCTGGCCGGCATGATCCTGATGGGCGCCACCACGTTTCTGCCGATGTACGTGCAGGGCGTGCTGCATCGCTCGCCGGTGATCGCCGGCCTGGCGCTGACCATGATGATGGTGGGCTGGCCGGCCGGCGCCACGTTCGCGGCGAAGTCGTTCCACCGCTTCGGCTTGCGGCGCATTCTGATCGGCGGCAGCGCGTTCATTCCGGTCGGCGCGGTGCTGTTGCTGTTTCTGTCGCCCGGCGGCTCGCCGCTCGTCGCCGCGTTTGGTTCGCTCATCATGGGCTTCGGCATGGGCACTTCGAGCATCAGTTCGCTGGTGCTGATTCAGGAAATCGTCAGAATGGACGAACGCGGCAGCGCCACCGCGTCGAATCTTTTCTCGCGCAATCTCGGCAGCACCCTGGGCGCGACGCTGTTCGGCGCGGTGCTCAATTTCGGACTCAGCCACTCGAAGGGCGTCGCCGTGGTCACGTCGGATCAGTTGAGGGCGTTGCTGCAGAATCAGGCCGCCAGTCTCGGCGACAGCGAAGTGATCCGCATGGTGCTGCATCAGTCGCTGCATCTGACCTTTCTCTCGATCTTCGTCATCGGCATCTTCGCGGTCGTGCTGATGGCGCTCGTGCCCGCGATCAGCATCGGGACCGGGCAGAAAATGCCGCTCGAAACGTTGTCGCCGATCGAGGACTGACAGGGACGGCGGGCACGGCGGCTCACGGCTCCAGCGCATTCCCGTCCGGATCGGATGCGTGACCCGGCGCCGAAGCGGGCAGGCAGTCGTCAGCCCGCCTCGCCTTGCGCCGTCAGCAACTCTATGCCGTCCAGTTGCGCCGCACAGGTATCGCGCACGATCGTGACGAAATCGTCGAAATAAGGCCGGCTCGCGAAACCTTTCGCGGCCACTGCGTACAACTCGCTCCATAGCCCCTGCGTGCCGACCCGTTTGGCCAGCACGTAATCGTGATCGACGTAGTTCTTCACGCCCCAGTTCGGCAGCGCCGCGATTCCGCGGCGACTCGCCACCAGTTGCATGACGGCGATGGTCAGTTCCGCCGTGCGCCGTTCGAGTTTGATGCCGGCCGGCTCCAGCACCTCGCGGATCAGATCGATGCGCGCCTCGGGCACCGGATAGGTGATCAGCGTCTCGTCGCGCAGATCGTCCGCCGCCACGCGGCGCTTGTTGCGCAGCCGGTGCTCGTTGGCCATCACCACCAGAATCTCGAAGCGGAACAGCGGCGCGATATGCAGGTTGCGCCGCTTGGCCGGTTTCGAGCCGATCACCACGTCGGCCTTGCCGTCGCTCAGCAAACGCAGCGGGTCCGCGTGGAAACCGGCGACGAGATCCACTTCGACTTCCGGCCAGCGGCGGCGGAACTCGTCCATGACCGGCATCAGCCAGTCGAAGCAGGTGTGGCATTCCAGCACGATGCGCAACTCACCGCGCGTGTCGCCCTTCAGCCGCACGAGATCGCGCTCCGCCGCGCTCACCGCCGCGATCGTCTCGCGGCCGAGCGCCAGCAGCCGCTCGCCGGCGGCCGTGAAGCGCAGACCCTGTCTGGTGCGCTCGAAGAGCGACACCTCGTAGTGCGCCTCGATGTCGCGAATCTGGTGCGACAGCGCGGACTGGCTCAGATGCACGCGCTCGGCGGCGGCCACCAGCTTGCCCGAATCGGCAATGGCGATCAGCGAACGCAAGTGGCGAAGCTCAAGCATGGAATGGCCTCGCGTTGAACGCACAAGTGTGAATATGAATCTGGCTCATACATTGGTGAAAACATGTCGCTTGATGAATCATAGCGCGACTTCCACACTGGGCGCCAATTCATACAACGCACAACAGGACTTCACATGGCCCGCACGCACATTCCCGGCTTTCCACGCATCGGCGCGCAGCGCGAACTGAAATTCGCGCAGGAATCGTTCTGGCGCGGCGAATCCGATGAGCAGCATCTGCGTGGCGTCGCGCGCGAATTGCGCGCCCGCCATTGGCAATTGCAGCAGGACGCCGGGCTGGATTTCGTCACCGTCGGCGATTTCGCCTACTACGACCAGATGCTCAATCTGAGCGCGCTGCTCGGCGCATTGCCGCAGCGTTTCGGCTTCGAACCGAAGACGCTGACGCTCGCCCGGTACTACGAACTCGCGCGTGGCAACGCGGCGCAGCCGGCAATGGAAATGACCAAATGGTTCGACACCAACTACCACTACCTCGTCCCCGAACTGGGACCGCAGACGAGTTTCGACGGCGGCGTCGAGTGGCTGTTCGAGGAGATCGACGAAGCGCTCGCGCTGAATCTGCCGGTCAAGCCGGTGCTGATCGGGCCGATCACTTACCTGTGGCTGTCCAAGAGCCATGTCGCCGGCTTCGACCGTTTGTCGTTGCTGCCGAATCTCGTGATCCGCTACAGCCGTCTGCTGGACAAGCTCAAGCAGCGCGGCATCGAATGGGTGCAGCTCGACGAGCCGGCTTTGTGCGTCGATCTGCCTGCGCAATGGCTCGAAGCTTTTTCCGCCGCGTATGACGTGCTCGGCATGTCGGGCGTGAAGGTGCTGCTCGCCACGTACTTCGAAAGCGCAGCGGAACACGCGCCGCGTGTGGCCGCGCTGCCCGTTGCCGGTGTGCATCTCGACCTCGTGCGCGCCCCGCAACAGCTCGACGCATGGCGCGCGGCGTTGCCTGCGCACGCGGTGCTGTCGGCCGGCGTGATCGACGGCCGCAATATCTGGCGCGCGGATCTCGGCGGGATCGTCGAATCGTTGCAGAGCTTGCAGGCCGAATTCGGCGAGCGCTTGTGGATCGCGCCGTCGTGCTCGCTGCTGCATGTTCCGGTCTCGCTCGACGCGGAGAAAAAACTCGACGCCGATCTGAAATCCTGGCTCGCGTTCGCCACCGAAAAACTCGCTGAAGTCGCCACGCTCGCCCTCGCCTTGCGCGATCCCGTCGCGGCCGAACCGGCGCTCGCTGCCGCCGACCGCGCGCTCGAAGTACGCCGCCACTCCAGCGCGGTGGTCAACGCGCTCGTGCAAAAACGCGTGGCCGCGGTAAGCAGCGCGATGGCGGAACGGCAAAGCCCGTTTGCCGAACGCAACCGTCTGCAGCGCGAAGCGCTCGGCCTGCCGCTCCTGCCGACCACCACGATCGGTTCGTTCCCGCAAACGGCGGCGATCCGCCAGGCGCGCGCCGCCTACAAACGTGGCGAACTGCGCGCGCTCGACTATCTGCAGCGCATGCGCGCCGAGATCGAAATCGCCGTGCGCAAACAGGAAGAGCTGGGGCTCGACGTGCTGGTACATGGCGAAGCCGAACGCAACGACATGGTCGAATATTTCGGCGAACAGTTGTGGGGCTATGCGTTCACGGAAAACGGCTGGGTGCAGAGCTACGGCTCGCGTTGCGTAAAACCGCCGATCATCTACGGCGATGTCTACCGTCCCGAACCGATGACGGTCGAGACCACGCGTTACGCGCAATCGCTCACGCAGCGTCTGATGAAAGGCATGCTGACCGGGCCGGTGACGATGCTGCAATGGTCGTTCGTGCGCGACGACCAGCCGCGCGCCACCACCGCGCTGCAACTCGCGCTCGCGATCCGCGACGAGGTCGTGGATCTGGAAAAGGCCGGCATTCGCATCATCCAGATCGACGAACCGGCTTTCCGCGAAGGCTTGCCGCTGCGTCGCGCGGACTGGCCCGCGTATCTGGAATGGGCCACGCGCGCGTTCCGCATTTCGGCAGCGGGCGTCGCCGATCAAACGCAGATTCATACGCACATGTGTTATTCGGAGTTCAACGACATTCTGCCGTCGATCGCTGCGATGGATGCCGACGTGATCACCATCGAGACCTCGCGCTCGGCGATGGAACTGCTCGACGGCTTCGGCGCCTTCGCGTATCCGAACGAAATCGGCCCGGGTGTCTACGATATCCACTCGCCGCGCGTGCCGGACGCGGACGCGATGCAACGTCTGCTGGAACGCGCGTGCGAAGTGATTCCGGCCGAGCGCCTGTGGGTCAATCCGGATTGCGGGTTGAAGACGCGCGGCTGGCCGGAAACGGAGGCAGCGCTCGCGAACATGGTGCGGGCCGCGAGAGCATTGCGCGCGAAGCTGGCGGCGAGGCAGCCGGCTGAAGTGACTGCGTGATGTGATGGGCCATTGAGCCGGCGTTGAAAATCCATTTGCGCGTGGCGTGGCGTTGGCGTGGCGTCGGCGTGGCGCCACGCGCATGGGCTTTGCGCCGCGTGCAGGTTCAGTCTTTCGCGTACAGCGTCGAATCCGCGAAACCTTCGGCGGCGAGCACCTGCCCGACCAGAATCAGCGCGGTCCGCTCGATGGAACTGGACTGCACCTTGCTGACGATATCGTCGAGCGTGCCGGTAATCTTCTCCTCGTCCGGCCAGCTCGCGCGATAGATCACCGCGATCGGACAGACGCCGCCGTAATGCGGCCGCAATTCATCGACAATGCGCGCAAGATGCCGCACGCCGAGGTGAATCGCCATCGTCGCGCGATGACGCGCGAGGTCGGCGAGCTGTTCGCCTTCGGGCATGCTGGTCTTGCTCGCGAAGCGCGTGAGAATCAGCGTCTGCGAGATATCGGGCAGCGTGAGTTCGCAACCCAGCGCCGCCGCGCAGGCCGCAGTGGCGGTAACGCCCGGCACGATCTCGTAGGGAATCTTCAGCTCGCGCAGTCTGCGGATCTGTTCGCCGATCGCGCCATACAAGGACGGATCGCCGGAATGCACGCGCGCCACGTCCTGCCCTTTGACGTGCGCGGCCTCGAGCAACGCGATGATCTGATCGAGATCGAGCTCGGCGGTATTCACCACTTGCGCGGCCGCATGACCTTCGAGCACCGCGGCCGGCACGAGGGAACCCGCGTACAGGATCACCGGGCAACTGCGCACGAGGCGCTGCCCTTTCACCGTGATCAGTTCCGGATCGCCAGGACCGGCGCCGATAAAAAACACCGTCATTTAATACTCCATGATTCGTTGGGACGGCATAGCACGCGCACGCGATTCGGGCGCACGCTCAATCTGCCGCTTGCAGCGCTTCGAGCAGGTCGGCGACACGTTCGAATTCCCGATCTGCCGCCAGCAGCTCAGGACGGCGCAGCATCACGACCGGCAAACCGCGTTCACGCGCGACTTCGAGTTTTGCTTCGGTCGCGTTGCCGCCGCTGTTTTTACTGACCACCACGTCGAAGGCTTGCAAGGCGAACAGCGCGCGCTCGCCTTCGAGCGTGAACGGCCCGCGCGCCGCGAGAATCCGTGCACGCGGCGTGTCTTCGTGTGCATCGAGACAACGCACGGTCCAGAACTGATGCGGCGGAATCTCGTCGAGATGCGCGAGCGGTTCGCGGCCGAGCGTGAAAAGCGGCTTTCTGAACGGCGCAAGCGCATCCGTGAGCTCGGTCCAGTCGCCGACCATGCGCCAATCGTCGCCGTCTTGCGGCTGCCAGGCCGGGCGGCGCAGCGCCCAATACGGCACACGCGCCGCGCGGCTCGCTTGCGCCGCATTCGCGCTGATTTGCGCGGCATACGGATGCGTCGCATCGAGCACGAGTCCAATGTCTTCTCCTTCGATGTAGCGCGCCATGCCCTCGCTGCCGCCAAAGCCCCCCACGCGCACCGAGCACGCCAGATCGTCCGGCACCTTGCCGAGGCCGGCGAGACTGTACACGTGCTCAGCGCCGAGCTGCCGCGCAATCCGCAATGCGTCGCCGGTGCCGCCGAGCAGCAGAATCCGCTTCATTTTCATTGCGCGGCTCCGATCAGCAAGCCTTGGCGGTCGATCGCGAACATTTCCACGTTCACCTGTGGCGGCACGATAGCGCGCGCCACCGCCAGCGCATGCCGGCAGACGATATCGCCGAGGGGCACCTGTTGCGCACGCGCCAACGCAACCGCCTGCTGACTCGTATTGGCCGCGCGGATCGCCGCCTGAAGCGCGGTGTCGGCGCCGTATCCGGCCGCCCATTGCGCGAGCTGTTCGAGATCGATGCTCGAATTGCGGCTGTGCAGGTCGAGATGCCCCGCCGCCAGCTTGCTGAGTTTGCCGAAGCCGCCGCATATGCTCAGACGCTCGACCGGCGCGCGCTTCATATGCTTGAGCACCGCACCGACGAAGTCGCCCATTTCGATCAGCGCGATATCCGGCAGGCCGTAATGCGCACGCATTGCGTCTTCACTGGCGTTGCCGGTGCAGGCGGCCAGATGCGTGTAGCCGTTCGCGCGCGCGACGTCGATACCCTGATGGATCGACGCGATATACGCCGAGCACGAGAACGGCCGCACGATGCCGGTGGTGCCGAGAATCGACAGGCCGCCGAGAATGCCGAGGCGCGGGTTCATGGTTTTCAGCGCGAGCGCTTCGCCGCCTTCCACGCCGATCGTCACTTCGAATCCGCCGCCATACGCATGCTCGGCCGCGAGTTCGGCGAGGTGTTCGGTCATCATTCGGCGCGGTACCGGGTTGATCGCCGGTTCGCCAACCGGCAGCGTGAGTCCCGCGCGTGTCACCGTGCCGACGCCCGGCCCCGCGCGAAACGTCACACCCGGCACGGCGACGAGGCGCACGCGGGCGAATACCACCGCGCCGTGCGTGACGTCGGGATCGTCGCCGGCGTCCTTGATGGTGCCGGCTTCGGCGCTGCTATTGCTGCCGTTGTCGTTGTCGACCAGGCGGCAGAAGACCAGGCGCATCGGCACATGCTGGCCCTTGGGCAACACGATCTCCGCGACTTCGCTGGCCACCCCCGTGAGCAACAGACGCGCCGCCGCCAACGACGTCGCGGTGGCGCAACTGCCGGTCGTGTAGCCGCTACGCAGCGGCGCGGGTTGTTCGGGCGTTTCTTCGCGCATCAGGGTTCGTGCGGTGAGTCGGCAACGGCGGGGTTCGTGACACGCGCGGCAGCCGTGACACTCGTGCCGTTCGTGCCGTTCGTGCCGTCAAGGGCTCCAGCAACATGCGCGGCCGAGTCTTCGGCCGGCTTCGTCACATCCAGCAGCGTGATCGGCAACGCCTGCCGCCACGTGTCGAAACCGCCGAGCGGTTGTGCATCGGCGAGCGCGATCCGCGTCAACGTACCGCCGTGCCGCTCGCGCCATGCGGCCAGCGCCGCTTCGCCTTGCAGCGTGACCGCGTTGGCAACCAGTCGCCCGCCCTCGCGCAGACTTGCCCAGCACACCTCCAGCACGCCCGGCACCGTCGCGCCGCCGCCGATGAACACCGCATCCGGCACCGGCAACCCCTGCAGCGCAGCCGGCGCGCGGCCCGCGACCAGTTGCAGACCCGGCACACCCAACGCATCGCGATTGTGTTCGATGAAACGCTGACGCTCGGCGTGTCCTTCAATAGCGATCGCGCGGCAAGTCGGATGCGCGCGCATCCACTCGATGCCGATCGAGCCGCTGCCCGCGCCCACGTCCCACAGCAGTTCGCCGGGCGCCGGCGCGAGGCGCGCAAGCGTGATCGCGCGCACATCGCGTTTGGTCAGCTGGCCGTCGTGGCGAAAGGCGTCGTCGGGCAAACCGCAGGTCAGCGGCAAACGTGGCGCGCCTTCGGTGGCGCGGCAATCGAGGGCGACCAGATTCAGCGCGGCCACCTCACCCGCCGACCACTGATCCGCGCGGCCGTCGATGCGCCGCTCCAACTCGCCGCCCAGATGTTCCAGCACGCTCATGCGGGTCGCTCCGAATCCGCGTGCGTTCAGCAATTCCGCGAGCGCCGCGGGCGTGTGCCCGTCCGCGCTCAACACGAACACGCGCGCGCCGTCGTGCAGATGCGCGTTCAGCGTGGGCAACGGGCGGCCCACCAGCGACACCGTCGCGACGTCCTGCAACGGCCAGCCGAGGCGCGCGGCCGCCAGCGACAACGACGACGGCGCGGGCAGCACCCGCAACTCTCCCGCCGGCAATTGCCGCGCGAGCGTCGCGCCCACGCCGAACAGCATCGGGTCGCCGCTCGCCAGCACGCACACCGCGCCGTTGCGCTCGGCCAGCAAAGGCGCAAGATCGAACGGACGCGGCCACGCGGCACGGCGCGCGGCGAGCCGCGCGGGCAACATCGCCAGATGGCGTTCGCCACCGTACACCACCGATGCTTCCAGCAAAGCACGCCGCGCGCGCCGCCCCAAGCCGGCGAAGCCGTCGTCGCCAATGCCCACCACCGTCAGCCAGGCCGGCATGCATCCATCCTCATTCTGTGTCTTCAAATAATGCGCTGTGCCGCGCCGATCAAAGCGCCCAGCCTCGTTGTGCTGTTCGAAAAAAGGCATAATACAGCCGCCGGTGCCCTTCGGGGCCGAAGAGGGAACACAGTGCCACTGTGGCTGCCCCCGCAACTGTATGCAGCGAGTCCGCCTGCGCTTCACGCCACTGGTTCGACCGGGAAGGCCGCAGCGGACCATGACCTGCCAGCCAGGAGACCTGCCGGCGAGACTGTTCGTGCCAGCCTACATCGGGCGGGGTGTACCGATGCCGCAGCCATGCCCGCCTCACGGCATGCTCGGGCCGTCGCGCGACGCTAAACCGGTGTCCGTCTTGAATCAAGCAACGCCCTCCACCGTTTTGTCCGACGCGGCCCCAACGCCGCGGCCTTCGGCGTGTCCGGGGCTGCTGCGCATCGTCGCCGCGCGCGACGGCGGGATTTGCCGCATCAAACTGCCCGGCGGTGAGTTGAGCACGGCGCAGGCGCGGGCAATCGCCGAGGCCAGCGCACGGCATGCGGCCGGGGTGATCGAGCTGACCAATCGTGCGAATGTGCAGGTGCGCGGGGTGAAGCGTGGCGAGGAAGCGGCGTTGATCGCGGCGCTCGTCGGTGCCGGTCTCGGGCCGACGTCGATCGCAGCCGACGACGTGCGCAACGTGATGATCAGCCCTGCCGCCGGACGCGATCCGTCCGCCCTGCTCGACACCCGCCCGCTGTGCGCCGCTCTACTCGCGATGCTGCAAAGCGAAGCGCGTTTCGCGGCGCTATCGCCGAAATTCGCACTGCTGCTGGACGGCGGCGAACGGCTCGCGAGAGTAGATCATCCGCACGATCTCTGGCTGGCGGCGTCGCGAGAAGCGGACGGCGTGCGCTTCGTATTCGGCCTGGCAGGTTGTCCGCCTGCGAGTGCGAGTGCGGCTGCGTTTGCCGGCTCGCCAACGCAAAGCGAGTGCATCACGACGGCAGAGTCCCACGCAAACGGCACAGGCCCGTTAGCCGCGATACTCCCCTCGCAAGCTCCGGCTCTGGTACGCGCACTGCTGCTCACGTTCCTCGACCTCGCCGCAGCGGACGCCACACGCATGCGTCATCTGCTAACCCTGCATTCCGCCGACACCCTATTGCATCACGCTCAACAGTATGTCGATTTCCCGCTGACGCGAAACGTGTCGCCAGCCAACTGGCATCGCAGCACGCCAGCCGACGCCGGCCTGCGCCTCGGCGCTCACGCTCAACGTCAACCGGGAACCTGGCACGTAGGCGGCCAACCCGCTTCAGGCCGCCTCGACGCCGACACCCTGCACGCCCTCGCCGCGCTTTCGCAGCAGCACGGCGACGGCACGCTGCGCGTCACACCGTGGCAAAGCGTGCTGCTGCCCGATATCGCAACGCACGCCGTCCCGCCTGTGCTGTCCAGCCTGAACGCGCTCGATCTCGCCTGCGATTCCGCGCAAGCCATCACCCGTCTGATCGCGTGCGCGGGATCGAGCGGCTGCGCGAAAAGCCTCGCCGACACCAAGACCGACGCGCTGCGCCTCGCCCGACGCCTGCCGGCCGGCGTCGACGTGCATCTGAGCGGCTGCGCGCGTTCGTGCGCCGCCGCCCATTGCGCGCCGTACACGCTGCTGGCCGCGGCGCCCGGCCTCTACGACCTTTATCGACGCGATCGACACGACCGCCGGCCCGGCTTCGGCGAATGCGTCGCGCGCCAACTGACGATCGACCAGGCTGCCGACATGCTCGACCGCCTGGTCCGGAGTAACACCAATGCTTGATTACATTCGCGACGGTCAGGAGATCTATCGCCAATCTTTCGCGACGATCCGCGCGGAAGCCGACCTGTCGCGCATTCCCGCCGACCTCGAAAAACTCGCGGTGCGCGTGATCCACGCGTGCGGCATGGTCGATGTGGTCGACGATCTGCGGTTCTCCGAAGGCGCGGGCGCGGCCGGCCGCTCGGCGCTCGCGCAAGGTGCGCCGATCCTATGCGATGCCGGCATGGTCGCGCAGGGCATCACGCGTGCCCGGCTGCCGGCGAACAACGAAGTCATCTGCACGCTCGCGCATCGGGACGTGCCGTCGCTCGCGCGCGAACTCGGCAATACGCGCTCCGCGGCCGCGCTCGAATTGTGGCGGCCGCATCTGGCGGGCAGCGTCGTCGTGATCGGCAATGCGCCGACCGCACTGTTTCATCTCCTCGATATGCTGGACGCCGGTGCGCCCAAGCCGGCGTTGATACTCGGCTTTCCCGTGGGCTTTGTCGGCGCCGCCGAATCGAAAGCCATGCTTGCCGAAGATAGCCGCGGCGTGCCCTACGTGGTGGTACATGGCCGGCGCGGCGGCAGCGCGATGGCGGCGGCCGCCGTGAACGCGCTCGCAACGGAGGTCGAATAAATGACGGCGCAAGGACGTTTGTTCGGACTCGGCGTCGGCCCCGGCGATCCGGAACTCATCACGCTGAAAGCGCTGCGTTTGCTGAAGTCGGCAGCGGTCGTCGCGTACTTCGTCGCGAAGGGCAAGAAAGGCAACGCGTTCAGCATTATCGAGGCGCATTTGCACGACGCGCAGCAGCATCTGCCGCTCGTCTATCCCGTCACCACTGAAGCGCTCGAACCGCCGCTTTCATACGAAGCGATCATCGCCGATTTCTACGACACTGCGGCGGAAGTCGTCGCCGCTCACCTCGACGCGGGCCGCGACGTCGCCGTGATCTGCGAAGGCGATCCGTTCTTCTACGGTTCGTACATGTATCTGCACGACCGGCTTGCGGCGCGCTACGAGAGCGAAGTCGTGCCCGGCGTGTGCGCGATGCTCGGCGGCGCCGCGGTGCTCGGTTCGCCGCTCGTGTATCGCAATCAGAGTTTGTCGGTGCTCTCGGGCGTCCTGCCCGAAGACGAATTGCGCCGGCGCCTGGCCGATGCCGACGCCGCCGTCGTGATGAAGCTCGGCCGCAACTTCGACAAGGTGCGGCGCGTGCTGGGCGAGCTCGGCCTCGCGGACCGCGCGCTCTATGTCGAACGCGCGACGATGGGCAATCAGCGCATCGTGCCGCTCGCTGATGTGGATCCGATGGCGTCGCCGTATTTTTCGTTGCTTGTCGTGCCGGGGCAAAAATGGCAAGGATGACCGCGCCCGCGATCGTAATTCTTGGCGCGGGCGCGTTGGCGACGGCGCGTCGCATTCAGGCGCTGTATGCGGATAGCCAGGTGCATGCGTTGCAGGGACGCGTTGAGGCCGATGCGCCGTACCGCGAACTCGGCGCGCATTTGCGGGAGCTGTATGCGCGCGGCACGCCGATCGTCGCGTTGTGCGCGACGGGCATCGTGATTCGCTGTGTCGCGCCGTCGTTGTCGAACAAGGGCGTCGAGCCGCCGGTGCTGGCCGTCGCCGAAGACGGCAGCGCAGTCGTGCCGCTGCTCGGCGGTCTTGCCGGTGTCAACGTGATGGCGCGAGAGATTGCCGCAATGCTGGCCGTGCCGCCCGCCATCACGACGAGCGGCGAATTGCGTTTCGGCACCTGCGTGCTCAATCCGCCCGACGGTTATACGCTCGCCGATATCGGGCAAGGCAAACGCTTCGTGTCGGATCTGCTGGCTGGCGAAAGCACGCGTGTCGAAGGCGAAGCGCCGTGGCTCGACGGCGCGCAACTGCCGCGCTCCGCGTCGGCGCGTCTGGCGATTCGCGTGACGCCGCGTGTGTGGGACGGACGCGAGGATGAGCTGGTGATTCATCCACGCAGCGTGGTGGCAGCGGTGACGGGTGCTGGTGCTGGTGCTGGTGCTGGTGCTGGTGCTGGTGCTGGTGCTGGTGCTGGTGCTGGTGCTGGTGCGCAGATTGTGGCCCGCGTACGCGACGCACTGGACGCGCATGGCCTCGCGCCGCTTTCGCTCGCGGCATTGCTCGCTTCCTCTGAACACATGGCCGATCCGGCGCTTGCCGAAGCCGCCGCGAATCTGAAAGTGCCGCTGCGCTTCGCGCCGACGCGTCCCGAAGATGGCGAACCGCCGGCTGATCTGCTGCATGCCGCGCTGCGCATTCCATACGAGACGCTGCATAACGATGCGACGGCTGGCGTCGCGCTGGCATTGGCACCGCTCGCCGTCGATCCGGACACGATCGGCCGTGCGCGCGGACGTCTGACCGTGATCGGCCTCGGCCCCGGCAGCGCCGATCTGATGGTGCCTGCCGCGCGCACGGCGCTGAACCTCGCCACCGATATCCTCGGCTACGACACCTACGTGAAAATGGCCGGCCCGTTGCGCGCCGACCAGCGCGTGCATGGCACGGACAATCGCGAGGAACTGCAGCGCGCGCGGCACGCGTTCGAACTGGCGAGCGAAGGACGCGCCGTGGTGATGGTGTCCTCAGGCGATCCCGGCGTTTTCGCGATGGCGGCGGCGGTGCTCGAAGTGTTAGAGGCATCGCAGAACACGGACTGGGCAGCGGTTGAACTGGAAATCGTGCCCGGCGTATCGGCGGCGATGGCGACGGCGGCGCAAGCGGGTGCGCCGTTGGGTCATGATTTCTGCATGCTGTCGCTATCCGACAATCTGAAGCCTTGGGCGATCATCGAAAAGCGCCTTAGGCATGCGGCCGAAGCGGACCTGGTGATGGCGTTCTATAACCCGATTTCGCGCGCGCGACCCTGGCAACTGGATAAAGCGCTGGACATTGTGCGGGAATATCGGGGTGCGCAGACGCAGGTGGTGCTGGGCCGGGACATTGGCCGGCCCGGCAACACGCTGCGGACGATCACGCTGGGCGAATTGCGCTCGTCCGATGTGGATATGCGCACGATGGTGATCGTGGGGTCGTCCACGACGCGGCGGTTCGGCAATGGGGATGAAGGGGGTGAGTGGGTTTATACGCCGCGGTGGTATGAGTGAGTGGGTGTGGGTTACGAGGTTTTCTTCCGCAGCGATCTGCACACGACGACGCAGGTCAAAAAGATAAGCGTGGCGACAAACAGCGTTGTTATGACCCAATAAAGTTCGATAGCGAAATACGTCATATCGTCATCGGGACCTGATCCACTGCCTTGGTCTGTCACTGATCGATAGGATCCGATGACGGCTTTGACAGGCATGGGGATATCGACTGTATATCTCGCGAACAGAAGCGAAAGGTACCAGCCAAGATCACAACTGACGACAAATGCAAGTAACGACATAACAAGCGTTACCAACACAGGTAACCTGGGACTCGGTTCACCGGTTGTCCTTGCGCTGAGATAGCGGGACAGCCACCGTTTGAATCCAAGCAGTGCGAGCGCAAAAATCAGGGTGACGATCAACCAGTGGAGCAGCAACGCAAGCACTGCCATATCGTCAGGATTGTCCAGATATTCAGTACCGGTGCAGGATAGCCAGAATCGGATAAAGGCTTCCACGTTCTCTGGCATTCCCATTGGGAGCATGTCGATAAGATACGTCGAGCGCCAACCTTCAATCGCCGATACCACTATCAAAGCGGTGTAAATCGAGATGCTGATGATCAGGCGCTTGTTCATTTCACATCAACGGTTCCATCGCCTCTCAAGGCTGATTGATTTTTCTGCGCATAAACCGACGTATCGCCAGACAGCAAAGAACGACAGGTACGCCGATGCACAGGGTAGCGATCGCCCAATAAAGGTCCATGACGTACAAGATCAGATTCTCATCGAGATCTGAACGGGCGCCTCGACCTGTAGCTGATAGGTAGAATCTGACTACTGCCTTGACTGGACCCGGTATATGAAGTGGGTATCTCGTAAGCGGGCTCGCCAGTTGCCAACCAATATTGCTAATGAAGAGAAGCGCAAATAAAGATGCTACGAGCGTTACGGGCAAAGGCATCCTGGGTATCGCTTCACCACTTTTTCTGGCAACGAGATAACCAGGCAGCCACCGTTTGAATCCAATTAATGCCACCGCAATCAGCAATGTGGCGACCGCCCAATAGAGTAGTAACGCAAGCACTTCCATATCGTCGGGATTTCCCAGATATTCAGTGCCGGTGCATGACAGCCAGAATCGGATAAATGCTTCCACGCTCTCCGGCATTTCCATTGGGAGCATGTCGACAAGATACGTGGTCCGCAAACCAGCAATCACGGATATCACTATCAAAGCGGTGTAGGTCGAAATGCTGATGACCAGGCGCTTGTTCATTTCACGTCAACGGTTCCATAGGCTCGCAAAGTTGACCCCGGTACGGGTAAGGTCTGTCCTCGCGAACGAATGTATTTCTCAAGTAGTTCGAATTCTTTAGGATTCGCAACCGTGATACATCCGTGACTCAGCCCAATGCGCCCGACTGGATGCAGCCGGAAGTTACCGCGCTTGATGCCATTGATGTTGGTCGTATCCCCCGTTGCAGGATTCCAGAGCATGAACCACTTTCGACGGTCGGTAGAGCTAACGCCTTGTGCATTCCACCAGTCGTATATCAAACCCATGTAACCGCCTGACTGACGATCGACAAGATAATAGGTCCCTTTCGGGATCGGCCCAACATTTTCGACAGCCGTATCATCGGGATTATCCCGGCCCCGATCGGTTCCAGAAAACGCAGCGACCGACACCGTTCCGTCGCAAATGAAAAAAGAGGTGACCTCCCTATTAAGAACAAAAGTACACTTGACCGGCATTTCCTCTGCCCCTGCCCTGTCAATTTGTAGTGTTGTTCTTGATATACAGCGTGGCGGTCACCGCACCGCCGCTTCCCCCCAGCGCGTTCTGCACGAAGTACTCTTGCTTCATCGTCGAAAAAGAAAGACACACCTCTTCGTGGCACACCTCGCCGCCCCCGATCGGCTCGACCTGAGTAATGACCACGTCGTACATCGTGATCTTCAGGTATTCGAATGGCAGTCCCCCGGCTTTGCGCACGGTCAGCTTCACCTGGTCGATATGCTTGCCCGTGAAGCAATATCTGATCAGATTCGGACTGGCACGATCCAACTGATGCGTGAATTCCAGATCCGAAACCGTAGCCTTGCCCGCCCCGCCACCGGAACCCGACATCATGGCTGATTGCTGCGACACTTTCCAGCGCCAACCGATTACATCGATTTCGTTCAGGTGCAAAGCGTCCTGCGACTCGCCGTCGATACCGCCAATCTTGATAAAAGTATCCTGCGCCATCAACCGGCCCCGTGACGTTTGCGACTCTGTTCAGATGGTCGTCACGCGGGGCATGCACAGGCATTCGATACAAGCAGAGTGAACTACTTTCGATAGAAGGCCATGACCGCGGCGAAGACTCGAATTGCTAGTCTCGGGGAAATATCGATCCTTGGAGATGCGATATTTCTGCAAATTCGCGTGAAATTGCGTTGATTCATCGGCCGCATGTCGGAATTCGATTCATGCGGCCTCTGGCTCATGCCTCCCTGACAGTGCGCTCACGCGGCCCGGCGCCTAAGCCGCCACCTTCAGATCCTCGATCGCCCGCTGCCTCACGCCGAGGTCGTCCCACAGTTCCGGGTGGCAAGTGAACACCAGGATCTGATGCCGCGTGGCCGCATCGATCAATGCGCGCTTGATCGCATCGCGCCGCGCGGCATCGGTATGCACGGCCGCGTCGTCGAGCATGAGCAAGGTCGGCCGGCCCGACGCCTTCAGCAGATCCGCGTACGCAAGCCGCGTCAGGATGCCGAGTTGTTCGCGCGTGCCGAAGCTCAGTGCGTCGAGCGTGTCCGCGCGGCCATAGCGATCCAGCGTAGCGGGACTCAAATCGTCGCCGAGCGCGATTGTCGACTGCGGGAAAATCCGCTTCAGATAATGGCCGAGCCGTTCGGTCAAAGGCGCGCGCAACTGCGCCACCGCGGCGTCGCGTTCGTCGACCAGCACTTCGTCGAGCAGGCTCAGTGCGCTCGCACGCAAGCTGAGTTCGTCCTTGCGCCGCGTGGCCTGCTCGACCCTGGCTTCGAGCGCCGCGAGACGCTCGCCGAGCCCCGACGCGCCGACCGTCTCCAGTTGACTGCGCAATCCCGCGATCCGCACCTGCCGCTCGTTCTGCTCGCTGCGCGCGAGTTCCGCGGACGCGCGATAGCGCTTCGCCTCGGCCGCCGGATCGTCGAGGCGGGCCGCTTCCAGTTCGCGCTCGCGTCCTTCGCGCTGTTTGCGCAACGCCTCGACCTGCACGCGTTGCTCGACGATTTTCGTCTGCCACAGCGCGCGGTTCCGGCAGAATGCTTCGTCGCTCAATTGCGCTTCCTTGCGCTGCAACTGAGCCGCGAGCGCTTCCTCATTCGCCATGCCGGTGGATTTTTTATCGGCCGCCTGCGTCAATACTTTTCGCGCAGCCTCCAACGCATCGCGCGCGATCTCCGCGTTGCGACGCGCTTCGTCGAGCGGCGCGGCAGTGGATACGTCGGGCAGACCCGCGAGCCGCTCATTGGCCGCCTGCATGCGCGCCGCCGCCGTGGCCGACGCCGCGCGCAACGCCTCGATGCCCTGCGGCGCATGCACTTCGAGAATCTTCGCCTGGCTTTTCTGCTGGGCGACCAGCGCCTTCCACTGCTCGTGCCTCGACTCGCCCTCGCCGAGCGACGCCACGCCGAGCGCCTGCAACAACTGCGCATACCGGGCTTCGAGCGACGCGAGTTCGGACAGCCGCGCCGGCAGATCGGAGACGCCCGGCACCACCCGCAATTCGCCGAGCGTGCCGAGGCCGATCCGCTTCTCGCCATCCAGACGCAGCACGCCCTCACCGCTCACCGTTTCATCGTCGACGGTAATCGCGCCGTTCAGGCGGTATTCGATGCGCGTCATCGCGGCTTCGGTGCGCGCGCGCAGCACAGTCAGCTCGCCGCCGAGCGCGGCAAGCCGTTTCAGTTTCGCCTCGTCGATTTCGAGCGTGGCCGCCTCGCGCGCGGCTTCGAGCACGGCGTCGTTCGCTTTGCTGGCGGCTGCGATCGACGCTTCGAGCCGCTCGCTCTCGGCGCGATAGAGCCCAATCTGACTGCGCAGATCGGCTGCGGTCACGGCCGCGTTGGCCAGTTCCAGCGCGCGGTTGGCATCGGCGAAAGCCTGCTCGAATTGCGCCACACTGGCCGCGGCCTGCGCGTGCTCGGCCTGCACCGCGGCGACGTTCGCCCGCAGCGCGCCGAGTTGCTGCCGCTCGCGCGCGACGGCCGCTTCCAGTTCGAGCGCGTTCTGCTCCTGCTGCAATGGCAGCGCCAGTTCGGCTTCACTCGCCTTCAGCGCTTGTTCGAGTCCTTTGAGGCTGCCCTCGAGTTGTACGACGGCATCGGCGCGTAATTGCGCCTGCAAGGCCTTCTGCTCGTGAAGCTCCCAGGGACGCTTGCGCTGCGTGTCGTCGAATGCTTCCTGCTGCGCGGCGAGACGCGCAATGTTCTCCTCGAACTGCCGACGCTGCTGTTCCAGTTCATCGCGCTCTTCGATCAGCCGCGCGAGCGTCTGTTCGGCTTCGGCAAGCGGCCCGGTAGACTTCTGCGTGCGCGCGGTGAGCAGTTGCCGAAGCTCCCGCTGCACGGCCGCGATCAGCGCATCTTCGCCAGCCGATTCGCTGCCGCCCGAAAGTTGCGTCAACGCATCGCGCAAATACTGCGCCGCGTGGCCGGTGGAATCGCGCATTTCCTGCGTGCTGCCTTGCTGCACCCACAACAAGCCGGGAACGCCCGCGTTCTCGGCCCTCAACGGCCCACGCGCGGCACGCGAAAAACCGAGCAACGCAGCGAGCTTGTCTTCGGCTTCATCTTCGCCGAATACGCTCTGGCCGATCTTCAACTCGCAGCGCTGGCGCGTGACGAACTGCTTCGACAGCCGGCACGGCGTGCCGTCCAGATCGAAGCTCACTTCGACCGACGGCTGGCCGCTCGCCTTGCCCCACGGCAACAGGTCTTTCAGATGCGAAGCCTTGTAGCGTTCGAGAAACACGGCGCGCACGGCTTCGGCAATGGTGCTCTTGCCGGCCTCGTTCGGACCGACGAAAAGATTGAGACCGGGCTGCAGATCGTCGATGACGAGCCGTCCGGTGAACTGTTTGAACTCCTGGATTGCGATACTTTGCAGCTTCATGCGGACCTCGCTTCGCGCGGCAGTTCACGTTGAAAACGCGCCAGAAGCAACAACGCCTCCGCCGCGCGCCTAACCTCCCGCGGGTCGGACTGCGGGTCTTCCTGCAAGCCGCGCAGACGCGCCACCACTTTCGCGAGATAGCCGCTTTGCGCGCCGAGTTCGGCGAGATCGTCGGCGGTGGGCAGCACTTGCAGGCCGCTCAGGTCAACGCGCAAGGCCCGCACGCGGGCGCGGGCTTCTTCCACCGCGACGTGGATCGCTTCGGCGTCGGCGAGCGCCGCCGTACCGCCGACGGTGACGCGCAGCACGTCGTGGCTACCCAAGGTGGCGAGACGCGCTTTGAGCGAATCCACATCGGTCGGCACGGAAATGGTTTCGTCCCAGCGATGCCATTGATATTGACCGACCCGCACCGGCTCGACCACCGGCGCCGCGCCCGGCTCCTGCAGCGTGACGTCGAGCATGAAGCCCGGATCGTTGGCACGGAAGCGGTCCTGCTCGTGCGTGCCGGCGTACCAGGTGCGCTCGTCGACGCGCAGATGGCCGTGCCAGTCGCCGAGCGCCAGATAGTCCAGACGCGCACTCGCGGCACGCGTGGGCGCGATCGGATTCGACGAGTCGATGCCTTCCTGCAGAATCCCGCTCACGCTGCCGTGCGCGAGTCCGACGCGGTGATAGCCGGCCGGCGTCTCCGTGGTATCGAAGAACCCCGTGGTGTCGTCATACGTGATGCGTTGCGTGAGCGGCGCGCACAGCAGCGCGCAACGGCAGGCGTCGAGCAGCACCACGCCGGGTTCGAGCACCACGCGCACATTCGGCGCGATGCAGTTCAGGCGCTGGGCACGCGTCCAGACGCTCTCGACGAGCGCCGCGTCGTGATTGCCCGGCAACATGATCCACGGCCCGGTAAAGGCTTGCAGCGCACCGAACAGACGGCGGATCACCGTGTCCGAGACGGTTTGCAGATCGAATACGTCGCCGGCCACGAGCACGGCGTCGACCTTGCGCGCGGCGGCTTCTCCGGCGATCCGGCGCACGGTCTCGAAGCGCGCTTCGGCAAGATGCGCCGCCTCGTCCGGTTCGAACTGGCCGAACTGCGTGCCTATCTGCCAGTCCGCGGTGTGCAGAAACCTGATCACTGTGCCTCCATTCCGTTCAATTGCAATCTGCCTCGCCGGGCAAGCCCGCGCGGTCTGACCGCAGATGTTACCGTGCCGGCGCGGCAAAGATAGTCCCGGGCGGTTGCCACGTGGCCCGGCGGGCGGCGCTACACTCGCGTTTTCGGCACGCGCGTCGAGCGCGCCCCATCATTTCAATCGACCTGGACCTGGACCCGCTGCCTCGCCGCCAATGAACAAAGCAATCGAACTGAAGAAGGCCAAGCGCACGCCGTTGCTGCTGTTGCTGGCCGCCGCCTGCGTTTTCGTGGTGACCGCGTTCATGCCGCGCGGCATCTGGGTGGACGGCATCAAGGCGATCGCCGAGGCCGCGATGGTCGGCGCGCTGGCCGACTGGTTCGCCGTGGCCGCCCTGTTTCGCCGCGTGCCGATCCCGCTCGTTTCCGCGCACACTGCGATCATTCCGAGGAACAAGCACAAGATCGCCGACAACCTGGCGGTTTTCGTGCAGGACAAGTTTCTGGATGTGCCTTCGCTGGTCGGCCTGATCCAGAAACACAACCCGGCGCAGAGCATCACCGGCTGGTTGACGCAACCGGCCAACACCGCGCGGTTGGGCGATTACGTCGTCAAGCTCACCAGCGGCATTCTGGAATTGACCGACGACGTACGCATTCAGAGCTTCATCAAGGGAGCGCTGCGCGACGTGCTGGCCAAGGTGGATCTGTCGCAATCGATGGGCGCGATTCTCGACACGCTCACCAAAGACGGCCGCCATCAGGAACTGCTCGACGCCGGCATCGAACAGGTCATCGCGCTGCTGCGCGAACCGCAGGCGCGCGAGTTTATCGCCGAGCGCATTGTCGATTGGGTGAAGAGCGAATATCCGAAGATGGAAAAAATTCTGCCTTCGGCATGGCTCGGCGAGAAAGGCGCCGAAGCGCTCGCCAACGCGGTGAACCGCATGCTCGAACAGGTCAGCGAGAACCCCACGCATCAGCTTCGCCAGAAGTTCGACGACGCCGCGCACAAGCTGATCGTCAAGCTCAAGACCGATCCCGCCTTCCTGCAAAAAGGCGACGAGCTGAAGCGCTATCTGGTGGAAGGCGAGGCGCTCAGTTCGTATGTGAAAGACATGTGGGGCGAATTGCGCGCGTGGCTCAAACGCGATCTGCAAAGCAGCGACTCGGCCCTGCATGCGCGCGTGATGGCGATGGGCGAATGGGTCGGCCGCGAACTCGCGAACGATCCGGCCTTGCGCCAGTCGCTCAACGACCATCTCGAAGAAGCGGCGCGCGCGCTGGCGCCGGACTTTGCGCAGTTCCTCACGCGGCATATCAGCGACACCGTCAAGAACTGGGACTCGCGCGAAATGTCACGGCAGATCGAGCTGAACATCGGTAAGGATCTGCAATACATTCGCATCAACGGGACGATTGTCGGCGGCTTTATCGGCCTGCTGCTGTACGCGAGTTCGCAGGTGTTCGAGTTGCT
This sequence comes from Paraburkholderia sp. USG1, assembly GCF_031570135.1. Lineage (NCBI taxonomy): Bacteria > Pseudomonadati > Pseudomonadota > Betaproteobacteria > Burkholderiales > Burkholderiaceae > Paraburkholderia > Paraburkholderia sp. USG1. Next base: position 57,961 of record NZ_JAMWXW010000038.1, read on the forward strand.
GCGGCTGCACATGGGATACATGGGATAAGCGATAGCCCCGCCCTCCATCAAAGCGCCTACAATCCGGGCATACGACTTGCTCAAGCGCATTGCCCGGACAACCTCTCCCTGTTCGCGAGCGGCCAGCATAAGAACGACAGCGCTTCTCATTCGGAACGTGTGCTCATGAAAATATCGTTACCGCCGCATGGGCGGCCGAACCGCGTTTACCCGCCGGGTACGCCCAGTCTGCATGGCCTCGCGTCGGTCATTACCGGCGTGGTGGTGGTGTGCGCGCTGTACTTCGGCCGCGCGGTGTTGATCCCGATTACGCTATCGGTGCTGCTCAGCTTCCTGCTCGCGCCGCTCGTGCAGATGTTGCGGCGTTTGCATATGGGGCAATTGCCGTCCATCTTCATTGCGGTGCTGTTCGCGCTGGCGAGCCTGCTCGCGGTCGGCGCGCTGATCGGCGCGCAATTGGTGCAGCTCGCGGGCGACCTGCCGCAGTACCAGGTGGCGATCGAACAGAAGATCGAAACGGTTCAGGAAAAGACCGTTGGCCGCGCCGATTCGCTGATGAGCCGCGCCGCCGTCGCCCTGCAACGCGTGGCGCCTTCCAGACCGAACCCGCCGCGCCCCACCGGACGCGCGGCGCGCAACGCGCCCGCCGTGCCGCAGCCGGTCGAAGTGCACGAGCCCTCGCCCACGCCGTTGCAGCTTGCGCAGCGTGCGTTGTCGCCGGCCATTGCGCCGATCGAAACGACCTTTATCGTGCTGGTCGTGACGATTTTCATCCTGCTGCAGCGCGAGGATTTGCGCGACCGCTTGATCAGCCTGTTCGGTTCGCGCGATCTTCACCGCACCACGACCGCGATCAACGACGCCGCCGTGCGTCTGAGCCGCTACTTCGTCGCGCAGTTGGGCGTGAATCTCAGCGCGGGCGGCGTGATCGCGATCGGGCTAGCCATCATCGGCGTGCCCGGTGCGCTGCTGTTCGGCGTGATTGCCGCCTTGCTGCGCTTCGTACCGTATATCGGCATCTGGATCGCCGCGATTCTCGCGGTCTTTCTTGCCGCCGCGATCCAGCCGCAATGGACGATGGCGGTCTATACGCTGATCCTGTTCATCGTGGTCGACCTGGTGGCCGGGCAGATCGCCGAGCCGCTGCTGTACGGCCACCGTTCTGGCCTGTCGCCGCTCGCGGTAGTGGTCGCGGCGATTTTCTGGAGCTGGCTGTGGGGGCCGATCGGCCTCGTTCTGTCCACGCCGCTCACGTTGTGCGTGGTCACGCTCGGGCGCTACGCCGACCGGCTGAACTTTCTGACCGTGCTGCTCGGCGATCAGCCGGCTCTCACACCCGCGCAGACCTTCTATCAGCGGTTGCTCGCGGACGATCCGCATGAGGCGATCGTGCAGGCGGAGCGGCTGCTGCGCGAGATGTCGCTGGTCGACTACTACGACAAGGTCGCCCTCGAAGGCCTCAAGCTCGCCCGCAACGATGCCATGCGCGGCGTGCTGATGCCCGATCAGTTGCAGCGTATCAACGACGCGCTGGTGGACATTGTCGAAAACCTGGAGATCGCGGACGGCTTGCCGGACCGCCTGTCGCGCATCGACCCCGCCGACTCCGCGAGCGCGCTGTTGGCCTCCGCCTCGGCCGATCTTTCCGAGCGGCACGACAGCCATATTTCGGCCCACCCACGTCTGCGCGACGCCGCCGAAAAAACGTCCGTGCTATGCGTGCCCGGACGCGGTTCGTTCGACGAAGTCACGACCGCGATTGCCGTGCAACTGCTCGGTCGCCAGGGTCTCGCGCCGATGATGGCCACGCACTCGGGCTACCGGAGCGCGCGCGCCGATGAACCGGGTTTCAAGGACGCGTCGATCATCTGCATCGTCTCGCTCGACGCGCCCGATTCGCCGCCGTATCTACGCAACATGCTGCGGCGTACGCGGGAATGGCGACCGCGAGCGACGCTCGTGGTCGGCGTGGGCGGCGCGCCGGAAGGCGGCCCGGAGATGGGCGCAACCGGTGCCTCGCATGCGGCCCCGACCTTCCGCGCAATGATCGAGGAGTGCCTCGCGGCTTCGAGTGTGCAGCATGCGCGCCAGCCTTCGCATGTGGGCGGAGCCGACTGAGCGCGCCTCTGCAACGAGTCGCGCGACGAGACAGGTTCGTAGGTGGGTACATGTGCCCGCCCAGCCTTTCTCGCGAACCGGCGAAGATAATCGGGTCTCAAGGACGATTAGCGGCGAAATCCTCCTCGCCGCATGCCGCCGCCGGCAAAGCCCCCCTCGCCGCCGAAACGTCCCGCTCCTGGCGACCCTCTGCCGTCGCCCCATTGATTCGCCGAGTGATCGAACCTTTGCTGGCCGACATCGCGCGCCTCGCGTTGCTGTTCCAGATCGCCGCTCACGTCCGCTTTCGGCTGGACTGATTGCCAGCCGTTGGCGGTGTGCTGTTGCCAACCGCCGCCCTGGGTATGCTGATAGACGTTGCCGTCGTGGCCGGCATAGACGTCGCCGTTGTTCCATGCCACGGCATTGCCTTTCGACTGATTGGTCACGATGCCCTTGCCGGCGCTCGTGTACTGGCCCGTTTGCGTGTTGCCGGCCACGCCGAACTCGGCCGCGCCTGCCCGGCCTGTCTGCGCGTTATACCCGGCCACCTGGCGCCCGCCCGCGAAGTTGCCGTTGTACTGGTTGCCGGCAATGCCGCCGCGCGCCGCGCCTTCCCGCCCCGTCGACGGATTTGCAAACGAACCCTGCCGCCCGGCCGCGTAGTTCCCCGAGTAGGGATTGAACGCGGCGCCCCGACTGCCCTGGAAGCGCGCCCCGGTCGCCGGGTTGTAGCCGGCCGCCGCCGAGCCGCGCCCTTGCGTACCGGTCCACGGGTTCCAGCCCGAGGCGTGCGTCACGGTGCCTTGTCCCCAGCGTCCATAGAAATTCGCCTGGTTCACGTTGACGTTGTTCCATCCACCGCCGCCCCAGTATGGGCCCCAGTACGGCTCGGCAGCGCCCCAGATCGCCCCCGCCGCGAAGCCGAAGGCGAACCCCGCTGCCGCGTTGAGGGCAAAGCCCGCGTCGTAACCGTAGGTCGGCGGATAACCGTAGTAGACCGCGCCGACGTACGGCGGATAGACATAGCCTGTGCCGTAGACCACGGTACCCTCGGCATTCACCACGACGCCCATGTAACCCGGCGTATAACCCACGACCACGGTTTCCGGCGTCACCGAGTAGATACGCACGTACACCACGTAATGCAGAGGTGAACTGGCCGGAATCGCGTAGATCGCGCTGGGCACTTCGGTCGCCACACGCCATGTGCCATCGGGCGCCGCCGCGGTGAACCAGATGCCGCTCGACACGGCGTAATAGTGTGTGGAGTCCACCGCGATCACCGGTGTGCCGGTATTGACCGCATAACTCAGCGCCGTGCCTGCGATCGGCGTGAAGCGCGGTGCGCCGTCGTATGCAACGCTCAGCGTGGCGCTCGCGCGCGAGACCGTGGCCGTCTGCGCAATGGTGGCCGCGATGGCGGCCTCCCTCGCCTGCGGCGTGCCCGGGATCGAGACCAGGACGTTGGCCCTGGGGTCGTGCGGCGAAATCCTCGCGAAATCCGCGGGGAGTTCGCTGCCTGAAACATACTGCCAGGGCCCGCCTTCCGAAGCGGCGCGGAACCATCGCCCGGAGAGCAGCACGTAGTACTGATTCGTGGCCGGGTCCACGAAGACAGCATGGTCGCTATTGGCGACGGTCAGCAGACTGACGCCCTCGACCGGCGTCAGTTTCATCTGGCCGTCGGTCACAATCAGTTCCGTCGGCTCCGTGGCGATCAGCACGACCGGCGCTCGCGCCGGGCGCTGGCCATTGGCCGGCAACAGAGGATCGGCCTTGCCGCTCGCCTCGGCACGTTGCGCCGCCGCCAGCAGGGCTTGCGGCGGCGCCGTCCGCACGCCCCATTGACCGCCGGCCGACGCGGCCGAATACCAGTAACCCGCAGCATGCAGATACAGCGTGCCGCTCCCGTCCTGCAGCAGCAACGCCCGGCTGTTCAGCGCCCGTTGATAGCCCGTCCCGTTCACCGGCCGCCAGACCGGCGCACCGTCCACGAGGACCAGCACCGTCGCCCTCGTCGCGAAGACGATTCGCGGAGCCTCGTTCTGGACGGCCATGCGCTGCGTGGCCGCGAGTTGCTTCGACGCAGCGTAGCTCGTCTGCAGTTCGTCCAGCGACGTGGTCAGTCCGGCCGACGGCAAATGCGCCAGCAACACCTGCCTGGTCTGATCCGCGACGCCCGGGTTGGTCGGCACATCCACGCTCGCGATCTCGATATGAGTGAGTTGCGCGAGTCCCGACACCTTGTCGATCTCGACGGTCGCCGAGAAGTGCGCCACGCCGTAGGTCGGCGTGCCGTCGCTTGCGCCAACGGCTACCGCGGCACGGCCCGCTATGCGGTTGCCTTCCCATGTCTCGATCTGCGGCTGATAAAGTTCGACGTGCTGCCTGTCGGCATCGAAACTGCGAGGCCAAACCGACGGCGCTGCCGCGCGGGGAGGATTCGCCGCCTCTACATGCATGCCCCAGCAGGCGAGGCAGGTTGTAGCAAACAGCATGGTCAGGTTTTTACTTATTCTGGACATCGCTTCATTCTCCCTGTTTTTTCACGTTCTGCTGCCCTATCCATCGCTCCTCGCCCAACCTTTGTTTCACGATTGGCCACGCATACCGGGTCGCTTGAGTACTACCGTGTTTCGGCTTGCGCACCGGTCCCGCCTTGCTCCAATGCTGCAAGTGCATCCGCGCCCCAACCGCCGCCCAGCGCTTTGTAAAGCGTGACGAGAGACGTGTATTCATTGCCGCGGGTTTGCGCATAAGCCAGTTGCGCGCTGAACAGACTTCGCTCGGCGTCGAGAACTTCCATGTAGCTCGTGTAGCCGCCTTCATAGCGTTGTCGCGCGAGTCTTGCGTAGGCGTTCAGCGCATCGACCTGGCGCTCTTGCGCGACCAGACGTTCGCATGACTTCCCGACGCCGAGAAGCGCGTCGCTGACTTCCTGGAATGCCGACTGCACAGCCTTCTGATACGCGTAGAGCGTTTGTTGCTGGCGTGCCTGGGCCTGCTCGACCTGTCCGGCAATGTTGCCGGCCGAGAAAATCGGTTGCGTCAGTGCTCCGGCAAACGCCCAGGTGTTCGCCGGGCCGCTAAAGAGCCTGCTTAACTGCGTGCTCGACGAGCCGAGCAATCCCGTGAGCGAAATCTGCGGAAAATAAAGCGCACGCGCCGCGCCGATCAACGCATTGGCGGCAACCAGGTTCTGTTCGGCCTGCAGCACGTCCGGACGGCGCGCGAGCAATTCTGAAGGCAAGCCCGCCGGCACACTGGGAGACTGGAGTTCGTCGAGCGTGCGGCCACGAAGAATGGGACCGGGGTTGCGGCCGAGCAATACCGACAGCGCGTCTTCCTGCTGCCCGATCTGCGCTTCAATGGCGGGAATATCCGCGAGCGACGCCTCGTATTCCGACTGGCTCTGGGCCAGTTCGACCTGCGAGATCTGCCCACCCTTGAAGCGCAGTTCGAAGACCTTCACCGAACCGGCGCGGCTCGCCGCCGTTGCCCTGGCAATCTCGAGTTGCTGATCGAGACTGCGCAGATTGATATAGGACGTGGCGACCGATGCAACGAGCGTGAGGAGCGTGGCCCGCTGCCCTTCCTCGCTGGCGAGCAGATTCGCGCGCGCGGCTTCGGTCTGACGCCGCACGCGGCCGAACGCGTCGATTTCCCATGAGATAGGCAACGTGGCATTGAACGACGTGTAGTCCGTTCCAATGCCGGCCGGCAACGAACTTTGGGCAAGCGGCGAGACACGCTGGCGACCCGCGTTGAAACCCGCGCTAATCTGCGGAAACAGTTGCGAACGCGTGGTGACGAACTGTCCGCGAAACTCGTCGACTCGAGCCGCGGCGATTTTCAGATCCCTGTTCTGCGCGAGCGCGGTCGAAATGAGTTCGTTCAGCACTGGATCGCCAAACTGAGCCCACCACGCCGTATCGACGATTTGCGCCTGCGTACTATCCGAAAAGCGAAACGTGGCCGGTGTTTCGATAGACGGTCTGACATAGTCCGGGCCCATCAGGCAGCCGCTCAGACACAGGCAAAGCCCAAGTGCCGACACCCAGGAAAAACTTGAACCGACTGGACGCATGTCAATTATCCCGCTTCGTGCCGGGATGCATACCGGTCGAACTGTTAGTCACCGGACGCGAACCGGACAGCGCCCGTTCGCCTTGTCCCTCCGGCACGGCCTCTCCCTTCTTCTTACCGGCGCGCCGCTCGTTCGCCGATTCGAGCAGGAAGAAGAACATCGGAATGAAGAAGACAGCGACGCCGGTCGCCCCCAACATGCCGCCGATCACCCCGGTGCCGATAGAATGCCGGCTGTTCTGCGACGCGCCGGTCGCGATGGCCAGCGGAACGCAGCCGAGAATGAAGGCGAACGACGTCATGACGATTGGCCGCAACCGGTCTCGGGCGGCGGTCACCGCGGCGTCGAACGGGGATGCGCCTTGTGCGCGATTCAGCACCGCAAACTCGAAAATGAGAATCGCATTTTTCGCCGCGAGTGCGACCAGCATGGTGAGACCGATCTGAAAATAGACGTCGTTGTTCAGGCCTCTCAACAGGATGGCCAGCAAAGCACCGAACAGCGCGAACGGCACGGCCATCAGAACGCCGACAGGCAGGCTCCAGCGTTCGTATTGCGCGGCGAGAATCAGGAACACCATCACCAGACCGAACACGAAAACGAGGCCTGACGTGCCACCTGACTGGCGGGCTTCGTACGCTTCTCCGCTCCACCCCGCGCCGTATCCTGCGGGCATGGTTCGCGCCAGTTCCTCCAGCACGGCGATCACTTCGCCCGAACTGTGGCCCGGCGCAGCATTGGCGGTAATCAGCACGGCCGGGAAGTCGTTGAAGCGCGTCATCAGGGACGGGCCGGTTACGTACTGATACGTCACGATCGATTTGAGCGGCACCATCGTGCCCGTGGCGCTGCGCACGAATACCTGCTCGAGGTCCGTGGGCTTTAACCGGTATGACGGCTCCGCCTGAAGGATCACCTGCCACAGACGGCTCGACTGATTGAACTGGGAGACGTACAGCGAACCGAACATGGTCTGCATCGTACTGTAGACCTCGTCTATCGGCACGCCGAGTGTGGCCGCCCTGTCGCGATCGACATCGACACGCAACTGCTGTGAAGAAGCGTTGAAGGTCGACGTGACGGCCGCCAGCTCGGGCCGCGCCTTCGCCCTGGCGATAAAGTTCTGCACGACCTGAGCAAGCTGCGCCGTGGTGCCGTCGCCTTTGCTCTGAATCCACATCTCGGTGCCGCCCGTCGTGCCAAGCCCGGGGATCGACGGCGGGTTGACCGGTACGACAATGCCTTCCTTGATCCGTGACAGTGCGCGGTAGGCACCAAGCAGCAACGCATGCGCATTTTGCGTGCGAATGTTCGCCCACGAATACCGCTGGTCGAATCCCTTCAGTCCGACAAAGAACGTTGAAGCGTTGTTCATTGTCTGGTTGTCGAGCAGGCTGTAGCCGTCGACCACCGTTACGCTGCCTACGCCGGCCTGTTTCGCGAAGTAGTCGGTCACGCGCGACGACACCCGGCCGGTGCGATCGAGACTTGCCGAATCGGGCATGATGACCGCGCCAAGCAGGTAGCCCTGATCTTCAGGCGGCAGGAAGGCATGTGGAATGGACCGCATCATCGTGACTGCCAGCAGGACCATGCCGGCGAACAGCAGCAGCGCGATGCCAAACCGCCTGATCGTAAGCGTCACGGCGCGGCCGTAGCCCGCCGTGACGCGCGCGAACGCGTTATCGAACCACTGGAAAAAACGATGCTTTGCATGCGCCTGCGGTTTCAGCAATACAGCCGCCAGCGCCGGCGACAATGTCAAGGCCACGATGCCCGATAGGACCACAGAAATCGCAATGGTGATGGCAAACTGTTTGTACATCTGCCCCGTAATGCCGCCCAGAAATGCAACCGGCACGAACACCGCGCACATGACCAGCACGATCGTGACGACCGGGCCCGACACTTCATCCATAGCCCGCTTGGCCGCCGCATTCGGCGAGAGGCCGAACTCACGCATGTTGCGCTCGACGTTCTCGATCACGACGATCGCATCGTCCACCACGATGCCGATTGCCAGCACCATACCGAACATGGTCAGCATGTTGATCGAAAACCCAAGGGTGGCCATGCCCATGAACGTCCCCAGAATGGAGACCGGCACCGCCAGCACCGGAATCAGCGTCGCGCGCCAGCTCTGCAAGAACATGAATACGACAATCACCACCAGCAATACGGCTTCGAAAAACGTCTTCACCACGTCCGCAATGGAGGCGCGCGTGAAGTCGGTGGTATCCATTGCGATGTTGTAATCGATCCCCTCCGGGAACGAGCGTTTCATGTCCGCCAGCGTTGCGCGCACCTGCATCGAGACATCCAGCGCGTTGGCGCCGGGCTGCTGGTAGATGGCGATCACCGTAGCGGGCTTGCCCTGGAATCGGCTGCGTATCGAATAATCTTTCTGTCCGAGCTCGGCACGGCCGACGTCTTTCAAGCGGACGATCGCCGCGCCGTTGTTCGACGCACGAATAATGATGTTGTCGAATTCGGCGGGACTGGAAAGTCGCCCGCTCGTCGTCACGGCGAACGACTGTTCAACCGGCAAACCCGTTGGCGCCTGGCCGAGGCGCCCGACCGCGAACTGCTGGTTCTGGTTCGCCACCGCGTTCTGCACGTCGGTAGCCGTAATGCCGAGCTGCGCCATGCGGTCCGGGCGCAGCCAGATACGCATGGCGTAGTCCGGCGTGCCGAAGATGCTGGCCTGGTTCGCGCCCGGAATCCGTTTGAGCGCATCGAGCACGTACACGTTTGCGTAGTTGGCGACGTAGGTCGAATCGAACCGGTTATCGGGTGAGTACACCGCGACAACCATCATGAACGCCGACGACTTTTTCTGTACCTGCACGCCCTGCGACTGCACGGACTGCGGCAGTTGCGGCAATGCGAGGTTGACGCGGTTCTGAACGTCCACCTGGGCCAGATCCGGGTTGGTGCCGTTGCGGAAGAACACGTTGATCGTCAGACTGCCGGTCGACGAACTCGACGAGGTCATGTAGATCATGCTGTCCGCGCCGTTGACCTGCTGCTCGATGGGCGCCGCGACGTTATTCGCCACCACGTCGGCGCTCGCGCCCGGGTAGCTGGCGGTGATCGTGATCTGCGGCGGCGTGATGTCCGGGTACTGGGCGACCGGCAACGCGAACATGGCCAGCACGCCGCCCAGCGCGATGACGATGGAGATGACCGACGCGAAGATCGGCCTGTCGATACAGAAATGGGAGAGCTTCATCCGTTTGCCGCCTGGTGCGCAGAGTTAATGCGCGGAGTTTTGTTCGGATTCCGTTTGCGCAACGGGGGGCGCGACGGGCGGCACGACGGGCACCGTGAGTTTTGCGCGATGCTCCGCGGAAGAACCGTTCCCCGTTATGCTGATCGTCGCGTTGGGCGACAGCCTCACCGCCCCGTCCACAACGACTCTTTCGCCGGCGCGCAAGCCGTCGTTGATGAAGCAGTCATCGCCCTGCCATTCGCCCATCTCGACAAACCGTTGGCGGGGCTTGTTATCTTTGTCGACGGTCCACACGAAATGGCTTTTTGCGCCCTGCTGCACGGCTCGCTGGGGAAGCAGAACGGCATTCGGCCGCACGGCGCCGGACACCCTCGCGCGTACGAACTGCCCAGGACGCAACGTGCCTTTTTCATTGGCAAAGACGGCTCGTACGAGGAAGGTGCCGGTTTCCGCGCTGAATACCGGATTGGCGAAATCGATATGTCCACGCGCGGGGAACGTCGAACCGTCGGCCAGCAGCAGCGTGATTTCGAACTGGTTGTTTGCCGGAAAGCGCAACTGGCCTTTTGCGATCTGATCGCGATACCGCAGCATCTCGTTCTCGGAGATACTGAACTCGACCCACATAGGATCCATCTGGTAGACATACGTCAACAGGCCGGACTGAGCCGGCGTGACATAGCTGCCTTCCTGCTGCCTTGCATAACTCGACAAGCCGGCGAGCGGCGACTTGATCGTGGTGTAGCCGAGGTTCAGCTGCGCAGCCTGGACCTGACCTTTTGCAGCGATGACAGCGGCTTCGGCCTCGCGCTCGCTGCCGGTTGCATCGTCGAGATCTTTCTTGCTCAATGCGTTCTGCGCGGTGAGCGGCACGACGCGCGCGAGATTGGCTTTTGCGACGCCGAGCCGTGCCTGCTGCTGGGCCAGCGCGCCCTGCGCCGATTGCAACGCGGCCTGGAACGGCTTGGGGTCCATCAGAAAAAGCGTCTGCCCCTGACGAACCATCTGGCCCTCCGTGTACGTCCGCTTGTCCAGAAAGCCGTCTACCCGCGCGCGAATTTCCACGGCGCGCGAGCTTTGAGTCTGGGCGACAAACTCGAAGTCCACGGGCGTATCGCGCGGCGTCACGGTCATGACGGTGACGTCGACCGGCTGGGACGATTCGGGAGCGGCGGGTTTGCCGCATGCGGTCAGTAAAGCAAGCAGACTCAATACGAGCGCCGGCCGTCTCCACACCTCGCCTGGCGGGCCCTTCGGTGCATTCAACGAGCGAATCAGGCATCCCAGCAGCAAAACAGGCATGAAGGTTCCGTGAAAAATGGTTCAACAGCCGGGCAATCCGCGCCAAAGCAATTGATTGCGCCCGGCCGCGCCGGAAGGCGCGGCCGTCAGTTGTTCGCGAATGAATTGCGCTGGCTGGAAACCGGCCAAACCCCTAAGAGACCGTTTCAAAAAGACTGCTCCGTACGTCTGAAGATGTTCCAGCAGACGAGGGAGCAACCGAGTTTGAGGAATGCTTCGTGAATGTCGGCGCGACGCTCAAAGCGAATGCGAAGACGACG
>NZ_JAMWXW010000039.1:0-67350 GCF_031570135.1 Paraburkholderia sp. USG1
GCCCCGGCCCCGGCCCCGATCGCGGCGTGGCTCAAGCTTGCCAAGGGTTCTGACATGCCCGATACATGCCCGCGCCGCGACGGAAGCGCGCTCGCCATCACCTTCTCAAACCACTCCGAGAAGCTCCTTCAGTTGCGCCGTTCGCGAGCGGCTGACCGGCACCTGGGTCTGTTCCGCGTCGTCCATGACGAGATTGACGCTCTCGTCCAGTTTGACCAGCTCGACCGCATATTGCAGGCTCACAATATGGCTGCGATGAACGCGCAGATAAATGCTGCTGTCGAGGCGCAGCTCCAGGTCGGCCAGTGAAAGATTGGACAGGTAGCGGTCGTCTCGCGTCACGATCGTCGTGTAGTGGCCGTCGCCCTGAAAGCGCACGATATCCTTCAGATCGAGCAGGATCACGCGGTTTTTCCGGTACACGGGAATCTTGAAGAGGCGTCTCGGCGAGGGCGCGCTGCCGCCTGCCGGCAGGCCGGACGGTTCGGTGGTCAGATCGGTGACGTCGTAGAAGATCATGCAGGTGCCGCACGCGCCGCCGGCGGCAATCATGCTGGACACCTTGATCATCAGGATGCGGTCGGGGATGTTGATCATCATCGCTACCGGCGGCGGCGACTTGACCGGGCAGCCACCCACGTCTTTCGACTGCAGCAGGAAGCGCAGCTTGTCGCGGCTTTTCTCCGGGTGCAGTTGCACCACGTCGATGCCGAACAGACTATCCTGCGTCACGCCTAGCGATTGCTCGCCGGCCGGCCCGAGAATTTGCAGCGCGACGTCGTTGAATGCCGTGACGCGGCCGTGCTGGTCCAGCCAGACGATCCCCGGATTGAACTGCTCGAGTTTGTGCTGGAACGTCTCCGCGCGGCGCTCGGCCGCCGATACGGAAGCGGGCTCAGACGATTTCATGCGGGCTCTCCTGTCCTCATGGGGCTGTCCACGTTCTCAGTCGATTTTTATCTGCCAGTCTCTGTATCTGCCGATTTTCGCGCAAATTTCCGGGTCGTTCACGCAGGTAAACCCGCCATTCGGGAAACCGGCGTCAAATGGCCCGTTGCGTAGTGAAATCGCGCTTTCTGCCGCGCGCGAGCGAACGAGCGCCGTAACGGCCGCATCAGCCGGGCGGTTCGGGTTTCATGTACGTTTTCCGGTAGTTGGCGCGCGTGAACCGCCGTTCGGGAAATTGCGTTGAATTGCTGCATTGCATTGTGAAATCCTTGACCAAAGGCCCGTGACGTTTCCGGTCGTGCGCCTTTGACAACAAAGGAGGCCAGTGTGATCCCCCGCCCGTTCGAATACCATGCTCCCCGAAGTCTGCCGGAAGCCATCGCGCTGCTCAGCGAATATGGCGACGAAGCGAAGCTGCTGGCCGGCGGCCACAGTTTGCTGCCCATGATGAAGCTGCGTTTTGCCGAGCCCGCTCATCTGATCGATCTGGGCAAGCTCAGCGAACTCAAGGGCATTCGCGAATCGGGCGGCGAAATCCGCATCGGCGCAATGACGACCGAGAACGAATTGATCTGGTCTGAACTGCTGCAAACGAAGTGTCCGTTGATCGTCGAGGGCGCGCGGCAGATTTCCGATCCGCAGGTACGTTACCGGGGCACGCTCGGCGGCGACCTTTCGCATGGCGATCCGGGCAACGACCACCCCGCGCTGATGATGGCGCTGGGTGCATCATTCGTGCTGGCAGGCGGACAGGGCGAACGCGTCGTGCCGGCCGACGGTTTCTTTCTCGGCACGTACACGACGCAGCTCGAACCCGGCGAAATCATGACGGAGATCCGCATTCCGACGCCGGCGCCGGGCACCGGTTATTGCTACGCCAAGCTCAAGCGCAAAACCGGCGACTTCGCGACGGCCGCCGCGGCGGTCACGCTGCGAATCAGCGCGGGAGCGGTCAGCGACGTGCGGATTGCTCTGACCAATGTTGCCGAGACCGCACTGCGTGCGAGCGACGCGGAGCACGCGCTGCAGGGCAAACCGCTGGATGACGCCACGCTCGCCGAAGCCGTCCGTCTGGCGATGGCGGCCTGTGCGCCGGTCGCCGATCTGCGCGGCGACGCCGAATACAAAACGGCGATGGCCGGCGAGATGACGCGCCGCGCGCTGACCAGCGCCTATATGCGGGCGCTGCACTGAACGCGGTTTCCAGGAGACAAGCGACATGAGCAAAAAAATCATGGTGTCGTTCAATCTGAACGGCAAGGAGACGGACGTGATAGTGGAGCCGCGCGAGCTGCTGATTCATACGCTGCGCGAAAAGTGCCTGCACACCGGGCCGCATATCGGCTGCGAGACCTCGCACTGCGGCGCCTGCACCGTCGACTTCAACGGCATGTCGGTCAAGTCCTGCACGGTATTGACCGTGCAGGCCGAAGGCGCCGAGGTGCTGAGCGTCGAAGGCCTCGCGCAAGGCGGCGAGCTGCATGCGCTGCAGGAAGGCTTCATGCAGGAGCATGGGCTGCAATGCGGCTTCTGTACGCCGGGCATGCTGATGCGGGCCTATCGGCTGTTGCAGGAAAATCCCGATCCGAGCGAAGAGGAGATCCGTTACTGGATGGCGGGCAACCTGTGCCGCTGTACGGGCTATCAGAACATCGTGAAGGCGGTGCAGTACGCGGCGCGCAAGCTGCGGGGCGAAGCGGTGGAGACATCGCATCCGCTGATGACAGCGGACACCCACTGACGACCGGGAGAACGTGATGGGCAATCTCGACACCAATCTCGATCGTCTCGCCGCGCTGGAAGGCATGGGCTGCTCGCGCAAACGCCGCGAAGATCCGCGCTTCATCCAGGGCAAGGGCACGTATGTCGATGACGTGAAGATGCCGGGCATGCTGTTCGGCGTGATGGTGCGCAGTCCCTATGCGCATGCCCGCGTGAAGAAGATCGACAAGTCGCGCGCGCTCGCGCACCCTGGCGTACACGCGGTGCTGACCGCCGACGACCTGAAGCCGCTCAAACTCCACTGGATGCCGACGCTGGCCGGCGACGTGCAAGCCGTGCTGGCCGATGAAAAGGTCTGCTTCCAGAATCAGGAAGTCGCGTTCGTGGTGGCCGACGACCGCTATGTGGCGGCAGACGCCGCGGAACTCGTGGAAGTGGAGTACGAGGAACTGCCCGCCGTGGTCGATCCGCTGACGGCGCTCGCCGCGGATGCGCCGGTGATCCGCGAGGACATTCAGGACAAGCAGGCCGGTGCGCACGGCGCGCGCAAGCACCCGAATCACATCTTCACCTGGCAGGTCGGCGACAAGGACAAGACCGACCGTGTGTTCGACAACGCCGAGGTCACGGTCACGCAGGACATGCTGTACCCGCGCGTGCACCCGTGTCCGCTCGAAACCTGCGGCTGCGTGGCGTCGTTCGACAAGGCGCGCGGCGACCTGACCGTCTATATCACGTCGCAGGCGCCGCATGTGGTGCGAACGGTGGTCGGCCTGCTGTCGGCGATTCCCGAGTCGAAAATCCGCATTATCTCGCCGGACATTGGCGGCGGCTTCGGCAACAAGGTCGGCGTGTATCCGGGCTACGTGACCTCGATTGTGGCGTCGATCGTGCTGGGGCGGCCGGTCAAGTGGATCGAATCGCGCGCCGAGAACCTGAGCAGCACCGCATTCGCGCGCGACTATCACATGAGCGGCGAACTGGCGGCGGATCGCGATGGCCGCATCAAGGCGCTGCGTGTGCACGTCACCGCGGATCATGGCGCGTTCGACGCCTGCGCGGACCCGACCAAATGGCCCGCCGGCATGTTCCATGTCTGTACGGGATCCTATGCGATTCCCAACGCCTTCGTCTCGGTCGACGGCGTCTATACCAACAAGTTTCCAGGCGGGGTCGCGTACCGGTGCTCGTTCAGAGTCACCGAGGCGGTCTATCTGATCGAGCGTATGGTCGACGTGCTGGCGCAAAAGCTCGGCATCGACAAAGCCGAAATCCGCTTGCGCAACTTCATCCGCAAGGAGCAGTTTCCGTACACCACGCCGCTCGGCCTGGAATACGATTCGGGCGATTACGAACCGGCGCTGAAAAAAGTGCTCGCCGCAGTCGACTACCCCGGACTGCGTGCCGAACAGGCCGCACGGCGCGCGGATCCGAATGCCGAATGGCTGCTGGGCATCGGCGTCGTGAACTTTACCGAGATCGTCGGCGCCGGGCCGTCGAAAATGTGCGACATCCTCGGCGTGGGCATGTTCGATTCATGCGAGATTCGCGTGCATCCCGACGGCTCCGCCATTGCGCGCATGGGGACGATCACGCAGGGACAGGGGCATCAGACCACTTACGCGCAGATCATCGCGTCAGAAGCGGGAATTCCGGCGTCGGTGATTACGGTCGAAGAAGGCGATACGTCCACCGCGCCTTATGGCCTCGGCACCTACGGCTCGCGTTCCACGCCGGTGGCGGGCGCGGCGATCGCGCGCGCGTCGCGCAAGATTCGCGAGAAGGCCCGGCAGATCGCCGCGCATCTGCTCGAAGCCAGCCCTGGCGACGTCGAGTTCGATCTCGACCGCTTTGTCCTCAAAGGCTCGCCGGGCCAGTTCAAAACCATCAAGGAAGTGGCGTGGGCGGCGTACAACAACGTGCCCGACGGGCTTGAGATGGGCCTCGAAGCCGTCGATTACTACGACCCGCCCAACTTCACGTTCCCGTTCGGCGCATACGTCTGTGTGCTGGAGGTGAACCGCTACACCGGCGAAACGCGGGTGCGCCGCTTCTACGCGCTCGACGATTGCGGCACGCGGATCAATCCGATGATCATCGAAGGACAGATCCACGGCGGTTTGACCGAAGGCTTCGCGGTGGCGATGGGGCAGGAGTTGCCCTACGACGAGGCTGGCAATCTGCTGGGCGCGACGCTGATGGATTACTTCGTGCCGACATCAGTGGAAACGCCGCACTGGGAGACCGATTTCACGGTGACGCCGTCGCCGCATCATCCGATCGGTGCGAAGGGCGTGGCGGAATCGCCGCACGTGGGCTCGATTCCGTGCTTTACGGCGGCGATGGTCGATGCGTTCGCGCACCTGGGCGTCACGCATATGAACATGCCGCACAACGCATATCGCGTCTGGCAGCAGTGCCGTGCGCTAGGACTCACGCGCCAGTGACGCCTGCCTGTATGCCGGGCTAACGACATACAGGCAGGCACGCCGGCAGGCCCACGGGCAGACACGCAGGCAGCGCGCAACACAGGCAAAGGATGGTCCGATGAAAGTCGTGCTCGAAAAAGTATTTCCGCTGGCCGCCACGGCGGACAGCGCGTGGCAACTGATGCAGGATATCGAGGCGGTGGCCGGCTGCATGCCGGGCGCGAAGATCACCGAACGCATCGACGACACGCATTACAAAGGGACGATCACGGTGCGGCTTGGACCGGCCACCATGTCGTTCAAGGGCGATATCGAGGTGCTGGATCTCGACCCGGCGGCGCGCAGCCTGCATCTGACCGGCAAGGGCGCGGACGCGACCGGCACCTCGGCGGCCTCGATGGATCTGGTCGCCGCGGTGCAGGCGAGTGGCGAGACCTGCGAGCTGACCGGCAGAAGCGAAGTGACGATGAGCGGCAAGGCCGCTTCGCTCGGCGGCCGGCTAATGGGCCCGGTGTCGGAGCAGATGCTCAAGCAGTTCGTGGCGAACTTCGCGGCGCGGCTGCCGGCTTTGCCGGCGCAGCAGAGCGCGTCGCCCGCCGGCACGGCGGCGGCAAACTCGCAGCCGCCGCAGCCGTCCGTCACGCCTGAAGCCGCCGCGCAGCCTTCCGAACTGAACGGCCTCGCGCTCGCATGGGCCGTGATACGCGAGTGGCTGCGGGGGCTTTTCTCCCGCAAGACGGCTTGAGGACGCGAAGCGATCATGGCCACCGACCGCATGCACGACGTCGTCGATCTGCAGGCGCGGCTTGCGCAGCACGGCTTTATCGCCGAGCGCAGCTTTGCCGCGACCTTGCTGCTGACGATGGAAATGCGCCGGCCGTTGCTGCTCGAAGGCGAGGCCGGCGTCGGCAAGACGGAGGTCGCCAAGGCGCTCGCGCGGCTGCTGGACACGCGGCTGATCCGCCTGCAATGCTATGAAGGGCTCGACGCGCATTCCGCGCTCTATGAATGGAACTACCAGCATCAACTGCTGGCGATCAAACTGCTCGAACAGGACGACCGGCCGATCCCCGACAAGGAGCAGGACATTTTCTCCGAGCGCTATCTGCTCAAACGGCCACTGCTCGAAGCGATCACCACGACGCCGGCACCCGTGTTGCTGATCGACGAAATCGACCGGACCGACGAAGCGTTCGAAGCCTATCTGCTGGAGTTGCTTTCCGACTTCCAGATGTCGATTCCGGAGTTGGGCGTGATACGTGCCGCGGAGCGGCCGTTCGTGATTCTGACCTCCAACGGCACGCGCGAAATCTCCGACGCGTTGCGGCGCCGCTGCCTGTATCAGTACGTCGACTATCCGGGCTTCGACAAGGAACTGCTGATCGTGCGCACCCAGATTCCCGACGTGCCGGAGAAGCTGGCGCGGCAGATGGTCGAATTCGTCCAGTCGGTCAGGCAAATGGATCTGCGCAAAAAACCCGGTCTTGCCGAAACGCTCGACTGGGTTGCCGCGTTGCTGCGCCTCGGCGTCAGCGCGATCGATGCGGACGGCGTCGAGCGGATCATGGATTCACTCGCCGCGCTCGTCAAAACACGCGAGGACCAGGCTGGCCTGACCCGGCCGGTTGTCGAAAAACTGGTGGCGTCATGCTGACCGGCATCGACCGCGCCGACGTGCGGCGCCCTCCGCCATCGAGCCTCGAAGAAGCACTGGTGGCCCGCTATGCCGGTTTTGCCGGCTGGCTGCGCACGAACGATTTTCATGTGACGAGCAGCGATGTGGCCGCCTCGATGGAAATCGCGCTGCGCATGGGCCAACTGGACAGCCAGGTGCTGCGCTGGAGCCTGCGCGCGTTGCTCTGCTCGCGTGCGCAGGAGTGGCGGCGCTTCGACGAACTGTTCGACGCGTATTTCCTCGCGCCGAACCGCCGCAAACTGGTCGAAACGCGGGCGGGCGGTGCGGGTCGCATCGAACGGGACAATGGCGCGGGGCTGCGCGACGGCAGCGAAGGCATGCCGCTCTCTCTGGCAAGCGGAGGCGACGGCGCCGCGGCGCTGCCCAACGGCAGCACGGCCGGGCAGGGCGCCAGTCTTGAGGCGTCGTTGGGCTACGCGGATTTCCGCCATCTGAACCAGCCCGACGAACTGTTCGCGATCGACGCCGCGATCCGCCGTTTCGCGCAGCGTCTGCAAGGCATCCAGTTGCGCCGCGAGCGGCGCGCGAACGCCGGCCGCGTGATCGACATGGCGTGGACGGTGCGCCGCAGCGTATCGCGCGGCGGCCTGCCGCTCGACCTGGGCTGGCGCCGCAAGCGGCGGCTGCGGCCGCGCATCGTGCTGCTGCTGGACGTGAGCCGCTCCATGAGCCTGTACAGCTTTTTCTATCTGCGGCTTGCGCGCGTGTTGAGCGCGCGGGTGTCCGACGTGCATTGCTTCATCTTTCACACGCGGCTGGTGGGCGTCGAGCAGGCGCTGCGCGACCCGGACCCGTGGCGCTCGCAGGAGCGCCTGCAATTGCTGTCGGCAGGGTGGGCGGGCGGCACGCGCATCGGCGACAGTCTCGACGAATTCAACCAGCGGCATGCCACGCGGCTGCTGCACTCGCGCACGGCTGTGGTGGTGGTCAGCGACGGTTACGACGCCGGTGAACCCGCGCGCCTCGAACAGGCGCTTGCCACGATGCGGCGCCGCTGCCGGTGTCTGGTGTGGCTCAACCCGCTGGCAAGCCGCACCGATTTCACGCCGGCCAGCGCCGGCATGCAGGCGGCGCTTCCCTATGTCGACCTGCTGGCCGGCGCACGCGATCTGGCGAGCCTCGAACGCGTGCTGCCGCAAGTGCTGTCGGTTTTGCAATGAGCATCCTGCCATGAGCAATGAAACCCTACTCCAACTCGAACAACGGCTGATCGAAGAAGCGCAGCCGTTCGCCGTCGTGACCGTGATTCGCGCGGCGCCGCCAACCTCTGCGTGGGTAGGTGCGCAGGCGCTGGTCGAGGGCGACGGCGCGTTGCATGGCTGGATCGGCGGCGGCTGTTCGCGCTCGATCGTGGTCGCGGCCGCCCTGCAGACCATCCGCGCCGGCCAGCCCAAACGTGTGCGCATCAGTAACGAGCCGGGCAGGCCGGAAGCCGATGTCGAGGCGCACGCCATGCCCTGTGCGAGCAACGGCACGCTCGAACTGTTCATCCAGCCTACCTTGCCCGCGCCGATGGTGCTGATACTGGGTTCGACGCCCACCTCGCTCGAAGCCTGCGTGCTGGCTCAGCGAGTGGGCCTGCGCGTGGGCGCCGCGGCGAGCGTGACGGCACCGCTGGCGGCGCTCGGTCTGCCGTGGGTGAGGCAAGGCTTCGACGCGGCCGCGTTCGACCAGATCGAGCCTCAATTGATTCTGGTCGCGACTCAAGGCGACAACGACGAAGACGCACTCGAAGCCGCCTTGCGCAGTACGGCCGCCGCCGTGCTGCTGGTCGCGAGCGAGCGCAAGGCAGACCGCTTGCGCGACGCGATGCGCCGGCGCGGCATTACGCCTGAGCGCCTCGCCGCGCTGCATTCGCCCGCGGGTCCGCACATCCACGCGCGTACGCCGCAGGAGATCGCGTTGGGCGCGGTCGCGGGCCTCGTGACGCTGCGCCGTGAACTGCAGCAACAGGCCGCCGCTGCCGGGGCCGACGCATCGCATCTCGTGAGTGGCGAAACGGTGCCGGCGTTGTCGCCGTGTGAAACGTCGGCTTCGATCGAAACGCCTCGCGCGCGCTATCTGAATCCGGTGTGCGGGATGGCGGTCGAGCCTGCGTCGGCAAAGCACGTGCTCGACTACGGCGGTGAGCGTGTCTATTTTTGCTGCGACGGTTGCAAGCTCGAATTCGAACGCGCGCCCGACAAATATCTGGCGATCGCTCAAGGGCGCGCCCAGTTGGAGAAGACATGAACGACGCATGGAAGGTCGCCACGCCCGGCGAGGCGCCGACATTCTCGGCGGTGGTGCTGGCCGCCGGCCTGTCGTCCAGGATGCAAGGGCAGCATAAGCTGCTGCTGCCGCTCGATGGTCAGCCCGCCGTCAGGCGCACCGTGGGCGCGCTCGCCGGGGCAGGTCCCGCGCAAATCGTGGTCGTCACCGGTTACAAGGGACGGGCGGTGATGGAAGCGCTCGACGGCCTGCCGGTCAGCTTCCAGAGCAATCCGCGCTATGAGGAAGGGCAGATGAGCTCGGTCGCTGCGGGCGTGGCCGCCCTGACCGCGCCGTGCGGCGTGGTGATGGTGTGTCTGGGCGACCAGGTACTGCTCGACGCCACCGATTACCGCGAGTTGATCGATGCGTTCGCCGCGATGCCGCGTGGCTCGATACTCGTGCCGTTCTTCAACGGACAACGCGGCAACCCTGTGGCGTTCTCCGCGAGCTATGCCGCCGAGGTTGTCAGCGGCCACGTGAATCCGGGATGCCGCAAGCTGATCGCCGAGCATCCCGACGACGTGTTCATCCACGAAGCTGCCCATGACCGCTTTACGATCGACATGGACACGCCGGAAGATTACGCGCGCATTCTGGAGCGGCTGGCGTCGCGGGAGAGATGCTGATTCGCTTCAACATGCCGGAGCATGACATGATGCACGTGGTCTGCGCATCACAACTCCGATTCGATCGGCAACAAGCCGAGAAACCAGATACCCACACGCTTCATACCGGACACACCCGGTTCGTCGCTCTCGGTCACCTTGCCGTCCGGCGCGGTGTCGATCCACACAATGCGGCTCGTGCCGTTGGCATCCGTGCGGGTTTCGAGCCGCCACGCGATCTGATCCAGTTTCGGTTCGAGTCCATCCGCGACTTGAGCGGCGAGCGGGGCGCTTTCGCAGTACACGCCAATTTCCGTATTGAGCGTGATCGAACGGGGATCGAGATTCATCGAGCCGATGAAGACACTGGTCCTGTCGAACACATAGGTCTTGGCGTGCAGCGAGGCTTTCGAGGAACCCAGAATCGATTTCTTTTTCTCGCCGTGGTCTTCGCCAGCAACCGGCTTCAGTTCGTAGAGGTGCACGCCCGCGTCGAGCAGATCCTTGCGGTAGCGCTGATACCCCGCATGAACGGCGGCTACGTCCGTGGCGGCGAGCGAGTTCGTCAGCACCGTCACGCGCACGCCGCGCTGCGTTTGTGCGCGCATCCACGCGACGCCCTTTTTACCGGGCACGAAGTACGGCGAGATAATCAGGACTTCCTTCGCGGGCTCGATACTCAGCGCATTGAACTGCGACAGCAAATGTCCCTGGGGATCGTCCGGCGAGCGTGTGATCTTGGCGGGATCGTCGTAGAGGAGCGTGGCTTTTCCCCAGGAGAAGTCGGTCTCGCGCGCATTCAGGGTGTCGCGAAGCCGGGCTCTTGCCTGCGTGACGTACGGCGAATCGTGCTCGGACGCAACGAATGCCGTGAGCTTCGCGCGATAGCCCGGCAGCGCGTCCGGTTCGGCGGCATGACCGGTCAGATTGACGATCGGATAGGCGGCATCCGAGTTCCAGAATTCGTCGAAGGCATTGGAGACTTTGTGGACCACCGGCCCGAACGTCAGCACGTCGAGATCGCCGAAATCGACCTCGCTGGATGCGCCGAAGTATTCGTCGCCGATATTGCGGCCGCCCAGGATGGCGGCCTGATTGTCCGCGATCAGCGCCTTGTTGTGCATGCGGCGGTTGATCCGGCTGAACTCCAGCGCGGTGCCGAGCTTCTTGAAGCTGCGGCTGGCAATCGGATTGAACAGCCGTATTTCGATGTTGGGGTGTGAACTGATGGCGAGCAGAACCTGGTCGTCGGCGCCGGTGCCCAGGTCGTCCAGCAACACGCGAACCCTGACGCCGCGATCGGCCGCCTTCAGCACGGCATCGGCCAGGTGGCGGCCGGTCAGATCGTCGTGCCAGATGTAGTACTGCAGATCGAGTGTGCGCTCGGCCGCATCCGCCAGCACGATACGGGCGAGAAGGGCATCGACGCCATTGGGTAACAGCTGGAATGCGCTGCTGTCGGGATGCTTGCGCTCCTGCGGCACGAAGGCGGCGCCGAGCCGGGTGCTGTCGGTGTCCGTCAGCGCGTGCGTCGCGCTGCGCCCGGTCTGCGGCGGTAAGCTCGCGCAGGCGGACAGCACCGCGATCAGCAGGATTACCGCAATGCCACGAAACGTCGCCATGTTGTGCCCTTCGATCGCCCAGTCCGTAAGATAGCCGCAGACTGGGGTCGAGTCGAGTGAGCACTGATGGTCCGGTCAGATTGGCGCGCTCATGCCGGTCATGCCGGGCGCGGGCGTGCTCAGGTCAGTTCAATGCGACGGCCGCAGCGGCGCTCACCGGCGAGCCTTCGATAGCCACCGATTGCGTGCCGTCCGGGCCGACGGGCACGTCGCCGACCAGCGTGGTGCGATACAGTTGCCGGTCGAAGTCGAGATCGAAAATATCCGTGGGCGCGAGGTGCGCCGTTGCCCGGTTGTCCCAGAACGCGACGCTGCCGGCCTGCCATTTGAAACGCACCGTGAACTCCGGCCGCGTTACGTGTTCCCACAGCAGTTCGAGCAGCACCTGGCTTTCGCGCGGGCTCACGCCGACGATCGACTTCAGGAAGCTCGGGCTGACATAGAGCGCGCGCTCGCCCGTTTCAGGATGAACTCTGACCAGGGGATGCTCGGTGACGAGGACGCGCTGCTCGACGGCTTCGAGAAACGCCTGCGTTCCG
Source organism: Paraburkholderia sp. USG1 (assembly GCF_031570135.1). Classification (NCBI taxonomy): domain Bacteria; kingdom Pseudomonadati; phylum Pseudomonadota; class Betaproteobacteria; order Burkholderiales; family Burkholderiaceae; genus Paraburkholderia; species Paraburkholderia sp. USG1. Next base: position 11,815 of record NZ_JAMWXW010000039.1, read on the forward strand.
CTCGCGCCGGCCGGCGGCGTAAAGCGGTGAATCCCGCGCAGACTGTCGACGAACGAACGAACGCAGCGGCGCCGACAGTTTCTGATACGCGGCCACCAGGTTGGTCCACTGCGTGTCGCCGCCATAGGGCGGAATCGTCACGCCGCGCAGGATCGACGCCCACGGCGGATTGACCGCCGCCGTGACGTCCGTATGCCAGCCGGTCCACGGGCGTTGCAGCGTTTGCCCCTCGAAGCGCGTGGCCTTACGGTACTTCGAGATCGAATAGACCTCCGGATGACCCTCCACGTGGCCGAACACGGGATGCCCCAAGGTCAGTTCGCCGAACTGCGCCGAGAACGCGACGTGCTGCCCGTGCGTCAGGAACTGCTCGCGAAAGAATACGACGCGCCACTTCAGAAGCGCCGCGCGAATCTCCGCGATCTGGCGCGCATCCAGCTTCTGCGTAAGATCGACGCCGTGAATCTCCGCACCGATATGCGCGGAAAGCGGCGTAACCTCGATCGACTGTACTTCCTGCACTGCGGCTGCACTCATGAATGAAAAGCTCCTGATGAAGAGAACGGTTCCAACGGCGCGAATGCCGTCGCTTTACTGGCCGCTTATCGGCCGCTCTTATCGGCCCGTTTATCGGCCGGCCGCGGCAGCGACCTGCTGCGTGGCGGAGGTGTAACGATTCGCGGGGCGCGGCAGCCCGAGATTGCCGCGCAGCGTGCCTGCCTCGTATTCCGTGCGGAACAGTCCGCGCCGCTGCAACTCAGGCACCACCAGTTCGGCGAATTCCGTCAAGCCGCCCGGCAACCACGGCGACATGATGTTGAAACCGTCGGCGCCTTCTTCTTCGAACCACTGCTGCAGTTGGTCGGCGATACTCCGCGGCGTGCCGACCACCTGCTGATGGCCGCGAGCGCCCGCAATGCGCAGATACAGATCGCGGATCGTCAGGTTTTCGCGTCGTGCGAGATCGAACAGCAGGCGTTGACGGCTCTTGCCGCCATTGGTTTCCGGCAATTCGGGCAGCGGCCCGTCCACGGGATACGATGACAGGTCGACGCCGCCCGACATGTTCGACAGCAGCGACAGACCCACGGTCGGATGAATCAGGTTCTGCAGCGCGGCGAATTTCTCTTCGGCTTCTTCCTGCGTGCGGCCGACAACCGGGAAAATGCCCGGCATGATCTTCAGATGCTCCGGCGCGCGTCCGTATTTCGCCAACCGCCCTTTGACGTCGCGATAGAACGACTGCGCTTCGTCGAGCGTCTGATGCGCGACGAAAATGACCTCGGCGGTTTGCGCCGCGAGTTCGCGCCCGGCCTCGGACGCCCCGGCCTGCACGACGACCGGCCAACCCTGCGGCGAACGCGCGACGTTCAGCGGCCCGCGTACCTTGAAATGCTTGCCGGCGTGGCCGAGCACGTGCAGCTTGTCCGGATCGAAATAGACGCCGCTTTCCTTGTCGCGGACAAACGCATCGTCTTCCCAGCTATCCCAGAGGCCCGCCACCACGTCGTAGAACTCTCTGGCGCGCTCGTAGCGGACCGCGTGATCCGGATGCCGATCGAAACTGAAATTGTGCGCCTCGGATTCCGTGCTCGACGTGACGAGATTCCAGCCCGAACGGCCACCGCTCAGATGATCGAGCGACGCGAATTTGCGCGCGAGGTTGTACGGTTCATTGAACGTGGTGGAGACCGTCGCGATCAGCCCGATATGTTTCGTCACGACCGAGAGCGCCGACAGCAACGTTAGCGGTTCGAAATGATCGGCGCGCGCGGTGCGCGACAGCGAGGGCAGATGGGTGTCGCGCACGCTCACGCTGTCGGCGAAAAAAATCGCGTCGAACCGGGCGCGCTCGGCGATCTGCGCGAGCTCTGCGTAATGCGCGAAGTCCAGTCCGCCGCCCGCATGCGCATCGGGATGCCGCCATGCGGCGATATGATGGCCCGTCTCCATCAGGAAGGCCCCCAGTCTGATCTGCCGCTTCTGCTGTTTTCCGCCGCTCATCGTTTGCTCCGTGAAGGATTGTTGTGGGTATGGGAGAGCGCGTGCATCACCATGCGAGCCGCCATTCGGTGATCGGGGCGCTCGCCGCCGGAATACGCGTGCCGTCGTGCGGCGTGTCGTCTTCGCGCGGGTCGCGTTGCGCGCCGTCATGCTCGGCGAAATCGGCCAGCACTTCGTCGCGCAAACGGATGAAGCGCGGATCGTGGCGCTCGCGCGGGCGCGGCAGCGCCACGTCGACGATCCGTTTGATGCGGCCCGGGCGCGGCGCCATCGTGACGACACGGTCGCCGAGGTAAAGCGCCTCGTCGACATCGTGCGTGACGAGAATCATCGTGATGCGTTCGTGTTCCCAGATGCGCTGCAACTCGTTCTGCAAACGGCCGCGCGTGAGCGCGTCGAGTGCGCCGAACGGTTCGTCGAGCAGCAGTACGCGCGGGCGGTTGACGAGACCGCGCGCGATCGCCACACGCTGCGCCATGCCGCCCGATAGTTGATGCGGATAGGCATGCTCAAAGCCGTCGAGGCCGACGAGCGCGATATGTTCCGCCACGGCCTCGCGTTTTTCGGCCGCGGAAAGCGGCGCATTGCGCAGCGCGGCGAGAATGTTTTGCGAAGCCGTGAGCCACGGAAACAGCCGGTGGTCCTGGAACACGATCCCGCGTTCGAGCGACGTGTCGCGAACCTTGTCGCCGGCCACCACGATGTCGCCGCTATAGTCGGTGTCGAGTCCGGCGATCAGCCGCAGCAACGTGGATTTGCCGCAGCCGCTCGAACCGAGCACGCTGACGAACTCGCCGGCGCGCACGCGCAGGCTGATGTCGTCGAGCACCGCGAGCGGCGCACCGCCTTGCTGCGCATAGCGTTTGCTGACGTGAAGAATGTCAATGCTGTCGGAGAGCGTGGAAGACGTCATGAGCGATCCGGGTGGTGAGAGTTCGGGTACGGGTTCAGCGGGTGGCGGACTGGAGCCGGCGCGCAAAGATCGCCCGCTCCACGGCACGCGCCAGCGCATTCAACGCCCAGCCCGTCACGCCGACCACGATCACGCCGAACAGCACCAGATCCATGCGGAACTGCTCGCTGCCGTCGATCAGCGTGTTGCCGATGCCGCTGCCCGCCACCAGCAGATATTCGGCGCCGAGCGTGGCGAGCCACGAATAGATCAGCGCGAGGTAAATGCCGGTGAAGATCGACGGCAGCGCGGCCGGCAGGATCACCGCGCGGATGAGCTGCCACCGCGAGTAGCGGAAAGCGCGCGCGACCTCGATATAGGCGCGCGGCACCGCGTGGATGCCGTCGCAGGTGTGCGCGGTGACGGGCAGCAGCGCGGCGAGTGACAGGAACACGACTTTCGCCGCGTCGCCCAGACCGAACCACACGGAAATCAGCGGAATCCACGCGAACAGCGAGATCTGTTTGAAGGTGTCGAAGCTCGGCCCGATCATGCGTGTCGCGAGCCGTGAGAAGCCGAGCACGCTGCCGAGCAGCAGGCCGCCGAGCGTGCCGATCACAAAGCCGCTGGCTTCGCGCGCGAGCGACGCCGAGAGCGCCTTCAGCAGCGCGCCGCCGATGATCTGCTGCCACGCGGTGGCGAGAACCTGCGCGGGGCTGACCAGCAGGCCGCTTTTGATCACGTGCGCCTCCGAGACGGCCCACCAGATCGCGATCGCGACGAGGGGCAAGACAGTGCCGCGCCAGTCGAAGCGGGCCAGCAGCGGACGGCGCGGCCGCGCCGCGCGCCGGAAGGCGGCGGGCGCGGCGCAGTCGCAGGATGCGTCGGCGGGTTTTGGCGACGGCTTGGAACGCTTGAAGCGGGCGAGAGTCATCGTGGTTTCCTCACGGGCGGCGCCTCGTGCGCATGGCTGCCGGTGGTGCGTGTTTGTGGGTAACGGTGAGCCTGGTCAGTCTTGATGCGTGTTCGTGCGCGCGGGTGTCCGCGGGTGCCATCACTCGCGAAATGCCGACGGCTGTCCGCGCCGCAAGCGCGCTTCGAGTGCGTCCAGCGCCCGATTCACCGCATAGCCGATCGCGCCGACCACGACCACCGACGCCATCACCAGGTCGAGTTGAAAGAGCTGCCGGCCGTAGACGATCAGATAGCCGAGCCCTTCGGAAGACGCCACCAGTTCGACCACCACCAGCGCGAGCCAGGCCTTGGTGAAGGCGAGCCGCACACCCGTGGCGAGCGTCGGCACGGCAGCGGGCAGAACCAGATAGACAATCCGCTGCCAGCCGCTGTATTCGAACACCCGCGCGACTTCGTCGAGCGTGGCGGGTGTTTGCCGGAACCCTTGCAGCGTGCTCAGCGTGACCGGCACGAGCGCCGCATGCGCGATCAGAATGTATTTGAGCGGTTCGCCCACGCCCACGAGCAACAGCAGAAACGGCAGCCAGCCGAGCACCGGAATCTGCACCAGCGCATTGAAGCTCGGCAGCACATAAGCCTCGAGCGTGCGCGACAGACCCAGCGCCGCGCCGAGCGCGAAGCCGAGCAGTGTGCCCGCGCCGAAACCCAGCAGCACACGCTGCAGGCTGATCAGCGTATTGCGCGCGAGATCGCCGCTCTTTGCGAGCTCCACGAGGGTGTCGAACACGCGCTCAGGCGGCGGCAGGATTTGCGGCGCGATCCAGCCGCGTTCGCAACCTACCGCCCACAGCGCGAGCAGCAGGGCGGGCAACACCCACGGCGCGAGTCGCCAGGCGAGCGCGCGCAGCCGCGGATCACGCAACAGCGACGCGTGCGGCGCGGCGGCGGGCGCGAGCCGCTCGCGTTCGACGTGGATTGCGGTTTCGCTCATCGTGATCGCTCCGGTGAGTTGGTTGGCAGGCGTTAGCTGAGCGGTTTGCCCGCGGCGTCGTAGCGCGTCCAGTAGTGGTCGAGCTTTTGTGCGCGCAGCGCGTTGTCGAGATATTTCGTTTCGAACCAGCCATCGACCTCGACAGGCTGGCGAATCAGTTTGAGCTTCAGCGCGTCGTCCGCCACGGCTTTGTAGCGCGCCACGACGAACGGATCGATCAGCGGCGAATTGCGGTCCTTCAGGCTCTGGTTCGCGAACTCGGCCTGCCACGACGAATAAGGCACGCCGCTCCTGGCCCATAGTTTGAAGAGGGCGTCGCGGTTGGCTTCGTCGGAGGACCATTGCGCGCCTTTCACGAACACGTTGACGACGCGCTGCACGACATCCGGATGCGCGTGATCGAAATCGTCGAGCACGAGCAGATGGGACTGGCGGGTGAATTGCGGCCCGTCGTTCTGCGATTCGTAGACGACTTTCGCAAGGCCCTGGTCGCGCAGCTTGTACACGTGATAATCGTTGACCGACGCGTCGATACCCTTGGACGCCAGCGCCGCGAGCGAGCTCGCGGTGTCCAGATTGATCACACGCAGGTCGCGTTCGTTCAGCTGATTGGCGGCGAGCGCGTTATCGGCGACGAGCTGCAGATTGGTGCCGCGAAAGATCGACACGCGCCGGCCTTTCAGATCCTTGATCGAACGTACATCCGAATCCGCTGGCACTGCGATCTTGATGCCGGTGCGTACGCCCGAGGCGAGCAGAAGGTGCGTTTTCAGGCCGTTGGCGCGGGCGAGCACTGCGGGCAGATCGCCCTGGAAGGCGAAGTCGAGCGATTTGTCGGCGATTGCCTCGTTGACCGCCGGGCCCGCGCCCTTGAAGAACAGCCACTCGACCTTGATGCCGTCGGCGGCGAATTCCTTTTCGAGCGACTGCTGCAACTGCACGGTCGCCGCCGGCGAGCCGCCGAACGAGGGCGGATCGCCGGTGCCTTGTTGCGCGACACCGATGCGGATCACCGCGGGTTTGTCGGCGTACGCGTGAGTCACGGCAAGCGAGAGTGTCGCCATGGCGACGAAAAACTTCAGCAGACGGAAATAGCGCATGCGCAAATACCAATCAAGGGAAGGAGGCGGGTGCAAAAAACGGGTGCAAAACGGGTGCGAAAGCTCAGGTCGGCGCCGGGCCGGAACTACACGTTAGATTCGCGTGCGCTCGAATCCAACCAATCATTGCAGATAAGAAAATCTGCAGAAGTGCGAACTGTGTCTGCTGCGCGTCGCGTCGTGGCGGTGCATCGAAGCCAGCGCGGAATTACCGATTTGCATAGTTAAATTCGTCGTTTTGCCGGCATCGATCGCATGGCTACCATGCAACGCTTCAGCCACTCATGTGAAGTCCGGATCATGTCCACTGTTGCTTTTCCATCGACCGCTGTCGACCCGCAAGCGAGCGTCGATAGCGCCGCGCGGCCCGCTGTCATCCGTAGCGCGCAAGACGTCTCGCGTATCGTCAATGCCGGCGCCGCCAAGGGCAGCAATGCGCGCATCGTGATTGCGATCGCGCTCGGCGGCGTTTTTCTGGATGCTTACGACCTGACCTCGCTCGCTTACGGGATCAAGGACATTGCGCGGCAGTTCTCGCTCTCGCCGGTGCAGGTGGGCTTCGTTTCATCGGCCATTACGTTCGGCGCGATTCTCGGCGCGCTGTTCGGCGGCTATCTGACAGATCGCATCGGACGTTATCGTGTGTTCATGGCCGACATGCTGTTCTTCGTGGTCGCGGCGATCGCGGCCGGTCTGGCGCCGAATGCGTGGGTGCTCGGCGGCGCGCGGTTTCTGATGGGTTTCGGCGTCGGGCTCGATTTGCCGGTGGCAATGGCCTTTCTCGCGGAGTTCTCGCGCGTGGCGGGCAAGGGCAACAAGGCGGCCAGCGTCGCCGCCTGGTGCCCTGCGTGGTATGCGGCCACGAGCACCTGCTATCTGCTGATTCTCGGTCTCTACGCGATTCTGCCCGAGCATCAACTCGGCTGGTTATGGCGTTTGACGCTGGCCTTCGGTGCGGTGCCCGCCATCGCGATCATTCTCGTGCGCAGCCGCTATATCAGCGAATCGCCGGTGTGGGCCGCGAATCAGGGCAATCTCGAAGAGGCCGCGCGGATTCTCAAGCGCTCGTACGGCGTGGACGCCGTGGTCGAACCCGGCGCCGTACCGGTGAAGGCGCCGCGCGCGGCGTCGTGGCGCAACTTCGGGGTGCTGTTCAACGCCACTTACCGGCGCCGCACGATTCTCGCCGCGGTGATCGGCAGTGCTTCCTCGTTCGGCTATAACGCGATCATCTTCGGCTTGCCGGTGATCATCACCAGCTTCTTTCATCAGGGTCCGCTCACCACGATCGTCGCGGCGCTAGGCCTGAATCTGGCGTTCGCATTCGTGGGCGGCCTGATCGGCGTGCGCACCGCGCCCACGGTCGGCGCCTGGAAAATGACGGTGCTCGGACACGCGCTGCAGTTCGCCTCGCTGATCGGCCTCGCGCTGATCGGCAAACCGGGCAGCGGCGCGCTCGTGGTGGTGGCGATCCTGCTGCTCGGCGGCTATCTGTTCGGGCAGGGCTTCGGACCCGGTTCCCATTCGATGACCTATGCGTCGCTCAGCTATCCGACCTCGCTGCGCGGCATCGGTGTGGGCTTCAACCAGACGCTGGTGCGCAGTGCCTCGACGGTGTCGCTGTTCCTGTTCCCTGTGCTGGCCGCCGCATTCGGTACCAAAGTGTTCTGGTTGATCGCGATTGCGCCGCTGAGTTCGCTGCTCGTGCTGCTGGTGATCCGCTGGGAGCCGTCGGGCTATGACATCGACGGTGAGGACTATACGCAGCCCGCCGTGGCAGGGGAGCCCGCGCGTGCCTGACGGGATCCGAACGCGCTGTGAACAGCAGCACGGAACAAATAAGCAAAGCGAAATTAGTTGGTTTGGGTAAGCCATCGGTGCCGCGATACTGAATTTACCGATGGCGCCTCCTTACCATCCTGGCGTTTTTGCCCGTCGTTCAATATCCTGACCGAATCGACACCATGACGGAATTCACCCATCCCGACCAGCATGCGCTCGACACATTGCGGCTGATCGGCCCCGCGCCCGACAACTGGGTGCCGCCGCGTGACGGCATCGATCATAACGTGGCGATCATCGGCGGTGGACAGACCGGGGCGGCGTTTGCTTTCGCGCTGCGGCGTGCCGGCATCGGTCAGGTCAGCGTGATCGACGCCGCGCCCGACGAAAGTCAGGCAGGCATCTGGTTGAATCGCGCGCGCATGAACAAGCTGCGTACGCCGAAAACATTGGTGGGCCCCGAAGCGGGTCTGCCGGGTCTGAGCTTTCAGGCGTGGTACGAAGCGCGCTTCGGCGCCGCTTCGTATGCGCAGATCGACCGGATTCCACGCACACGCTGGGCGGAATATCTTGCGTGGTACCGGCATTTCCTCGACATCCCGATTCGCTACGGCACACGTCTGACGCGAATCGAACCCGTGGGCGAGCATTTCGGTCTGCATCTGGAAGTGCGCGAAGGCGCCGCGGTCCGCAGCGTGGTGGAAACGGCACGCAAGATCGTGCTCAGCAACGGTGTTGCGGGCAACGGCGGCCCGAATCTTCCCGCTGTGCTGAAAGATCTGCCGCCGACGCTCTTTGCCCACACCTCGCAAGCGATCGATTTCGCGGCGCTGCGCGGCAAATCCGTGGCGGTGATCGGCGCGGCCGCGTCCGCATTCGACGCGGCCGCAACGGCGCTCGAAGCCGGCGCGGAGCAGGTGCATCTGTTCGCGCGGCGCGAGCGTATCGCGTCGGTGCCGGTAACGCGTACGCGCGCCTATCCCGGCGCGTACGACAACTATTTCCAGTTGCCCGACGCGATTCGCTGGTCGCAGGCTCGGCGCTTCCGCGAAGCCGGCTCGACGCCGCCTGCCGACGCCGTGGAGCGCGTCACGCGTTTTCCGAACTTTCATCTGCATCTCGGCGCGCCGTGGACCCAAGCCGCTGTGCGAGACAAACACGTCGAAACCCGCGTGGCGGGCGAACCGTTTGCATTCGATTTCGTGATTGCCGGCACGGGTTATGTGGTGGATCCGGCGCTGCGCCCGGAGCTCGCGGAGTTCGCCGCGCATATCCGGCTCTGGCGCGATCAGTACGTCCCCAACGAGGCTGACAGCGACGAAGCGCTGGGTTCGCATCCCTATCTCGGCGCGGGGCTCGAATACCTGGAGAAGGTGGAGGGCGCAGCGCCGTATCTGAAGCATATCCACGTCTACAACCCGGCGGCGTTCGTCAGTTTCGGCTTGCCGGTCGGCGACGTGCCAAGCATGAAGCGCAACATTCCCGCCGTGGTGCAGCGAATCAGCCGCGATCTGTTTCTCGCCGATCTGGACGCGCATGAAGCACGGTTTAACGACGACATCGGCGCGGATTTCGACGATTCGATCTATGCGCGCAGCGTCTGGCAGCGCGAGGGCGTCGACGTCGATATCGCGTGAAATCGCGCTTCGGCGTGCGCGAACGCTAATTCAACAATGCAGGAGGCTGGAACGCTATGTCCACCCAGTTCGAATCGATTGCGACGCGAGGTGCGGCCGTCGACGGGGATTCCGGCAATGCCGGGCACCGCGCGACACGGCGCGGCCTCCCGCGCGGCGTGCCGATCGCATGGCTCGCCGCGCTCGCGTGGCTGGCCAGCGCGGCACTGACCCAGTGGTGGCCGAGTCTCGACGACTGGCCGTACACGAAAACATTCATCGCGCTCAAGCTGGTGCTGGCGGCCTTCGCGGTTGCGACGGCGGTGGCGGGACGGCGCGATCCGTCAAACCGTAAGGCGGTGACGGCCACGCGCATCAGTGCATGGCTCGCCGCTATGCCCTGGCTGCTCGCGCTGGCGCTCGGCGTCAGCGTCTGGGAAGCGGTCACGGCACAACTCGAATGGCTGCCCCGACCCTTCTTCGCGCCGCCGCAAGCGCTGATCGGCGTCTATGCCGAAGACTATCCGCGGCTCGGCACGAGCGTCGTGCATTCGTTCGGCCTGCTGGCTTACGGCTACCTGCTGGGCGCGATTGCGGGTTTTGCGATCGGCGTGAGCATCGGCTGGTCGCAGGCCGTCAGTTACTGGGTGCATCCGGTTCTGCGGCTGATCGGCCCGCTGCCGGCCACCGCGTGGTTGCCGCTTGCGTTCTTCTTCTTTCCGTCCAGCTTTAGCGCGAGCGTGTTCCTGATCGCGCTGGCGACCGCGTTTCCGGTCGCCGTGCTGACATGGTCGGGCGTGGCCGGCGTCAACTCCGCGTACTACGACATTGCGCGCACGCTCGGCGCGAGACCGTCTTTCCTGATCCTGCGCGTCGCGATTCCGGCCGCGTTGCCCTCGGTGTTCGTCGGGCTGTTCATGGGGCTCGGCGCGTCGTTCTCGGTGCTGATCGTCGCCGAGATGATGGGCGTGAAAGCGGGGCTCGGCTGGTATCTGCAATGGGCGCAAGGCTGGGCGGCGTATTCGAATATGTACGCCGCGCTGCTGGTGATGGCGCTGATGTGCTCCGGTCTGATCACGTTGCTGTTTCGCGTGCGTGACCGCCTGCTGGCCTGGCAAAAAGGACTGCTCAAATGGTAGCCGTACCCGAGGTATTGAATCAGCCGGCCGCCGCGGCGCCCGTTCGCGACGGCGCGCGTATCGACGTGCGTCACGTGAGCCAGCGTTTCGCGCTGCGCGGCGCCGCGTTGCCCGTTCTGCAGGACGTCAGTTTCGCCGTCGAGCCGGGCGAGTTCGTCGCGCTGCTCGGCCCGAGCGGCTGCGGCAAGTCCACCTTGCTGCGGCTGGTGGCCGGGCTCGATACGCCGACGCAGGGCGGCGTGCAGGCCGACGGCGCCGCGATCACGGGCCCCGATCCGTCGCGCGTGGTGGTGTTCCAGGATCCGACCTTGTACCCGTGGCGCACGGTGCGCGGCAATGTCGGTGTCGGGCCGCAGGCGCAGCGCAGAGGCTTTGCCCGGCGCGGCGCTGCGCAGGACGCACGGGTGCAGCAGCGCATCGATGCCGCGCTGGAACTGGTCGGCCTGACCGAATTCGCCGAAGCGTTTCCGCATCAGTTGTCCGGCGGCATGGCGCAGCGCGTGGCGCTGGCCCGCGCGCTCGTCAACGATCCGGCGCTGCTGGTGCTGGACGAGCCGTTCGGTAAGCTCGATTCCCTGACGCGCATCCGCATGCAGAACGAACTGGCGCGACTCTGGCAGGACGCGCGGTTCTCCGTGCTGCTGGTGACGCACGACGTGGAAGAGGCGCTGCTGCTGGCGAACCGCGTGATCGTCTTCAGCGAGCGGCCGGCGCGGGTGATCGCCGAAGTCCGCAACGACGCGCCGTATCCGCGCCATCGCGACGACCCGAAGCTGGTAGCCCTGCGCCGCGAGGTGCTCGCCCAACTTGGTCTGGATACCTGAACGAACAGAACAATCGATAGACGACCTGAGGAAGACCCACCATGAATCCGTACGATCAAGCTCCGCCGAACCCGGCGCGCCGCGCATGGTTGCGCAAGACGGCCTGGAGCGCGGGCGCCGCGGCGCTGGGCGGCACGATACTGATGCCCGGCCCGCTGACCTTTGCGCAAACGCCGCAGGCTCCGCTCAAGCCGCTCAAGCTCTCGTGGAATGCAGGCGCGATCTGTACCGCACCCGTGGCCGTAGCGGTCAAGCAGGGTTTTTTCGAACGTCACGGCTTGCAGGTCGAACTCGTGAATTTTTCCGGCTCGACCGACCAGTTGCTGGAAGCGATCGCCACCGGCAAGTCCGACGCGGGCGTCGGCATGGCGCTGCGCTGGATCAAACCGCTGGAGCAGGGCTTCGACGTGAAACTGACCGCCGGGATTCACGGCGGCTGTATGCGTTTGCTGGCCACGCGGGCCTCGGGCATCGTCGATGTGGCGGGGCTGAAGGGCCGCACGATCGGCGTCAGCGATATGGCGAGTCCGACCAAGAATTTCTTTGCCATCGTGCTGAAGAAAATCGGCGTGGATCCGGATCGCGACGTGAACTGGCGCCAGTATCCGGCCAATCTGCTGGGCGAGGCGCTGAAGAAGGGCGAAGTGCAGGCCATCGCGGACGGCGACCCGACCATCTGGACGATCCGCGAGTCCGACCATCTCTACGAAGTGTCGAACAATCTGTGCGGCGAATACCAGACGCGCGCGTGCTGCGTGCTCGGCGTGCGCGGCTCGCTGGTGCGAAAGGATCGCGCCACCGCGCAGGCCTTGACCCAGGCGCTGCTCGAAGCCACCGAGTGGACCGCGAATCATCCCGCGGACGCGGCCGCGATTTTCTCGGTCTATACGCCGTCCGCCGACGTGGGCCAACTGACCGCAATGCTCAAGAGCCACACCGATCACCATCATCCGGTCGGCGACGCGTTCAAGAAAGAGATTTCGCTCTATGCCGATGACCTGAAAGCGGTCGGCGTGCTGAATAGCGGCACCGATTCGAATCGCCTCGCGGACCGGGTGTTCTCGAATGTGCTGGCTTGACGGCGAGGCGTGATGCCGTTACGTATTTCAAAGCCCGACACGCCGCCCTCGCGCGGCCGCCGTCGATTGCTCGGCCGTCTGGCGGCCGGCGGCCTTGCCGTTTCGCATGCCGCGGCGGCGAGCGAACTGCTCAAGCCGCTCGACGTCGCACCTTCGAGCCGCGTGCCTGGCGCGCCTATTCTCGAGCATCCTTATGGCGTGCCTTCGCCGCACGAAGCGGACGTCGTGCGGCGCAGCGCGCGAGCGTGGCCGCTGCCCGGCGCGGCTTCGTCGATGACGCCGCTCGCGGATCTGCACGGCACGCTCACGCCCAACGGTCTGGTCTATGAGCGCCATCATGGCGGCGTGCCCGACATCGATCCCGATCAGCACCGGCTGGCGATTCATGGCCTCGTACGCGCGCCGAAACTGTTCACGCTCGACGACCTGCTGCGCCTGCCGTCCGAATCGCGGATTCATTTTCTCGAATGCTCCGGTAATACCGGCAACGAATGGAATGGTCCGAGCGGCATGCCGTTGCAACTCACGCACGGTCTGCTGTCGTGCTGCGAATGGACCGGCGTGCGCTTATCCACTTTGCTGGAAGAGGTGGGCGGCGTTTCGGTGTCCGGTAACGCAGCCGGCGGCGGCTGGTTGCTCGCGGAGGGCGCCGACGCCGCCGCGATGACGCGCAGCCTGCCGCTCGATCGCATCCTCGACCTGGCACTCGTGGTCTATGCGCAAAACGGCGAGCGCCTGCGCCCGGAGAACGGTTATCCGCTGCGGCTGATCGTTCCCGGCTTCGAGGGCAATACCAACGTCAAGTGGCTGCGCCGGCTGAAAGTGGTCGACGCGCCATTGCAAACGCGCGAGGAAACCTCGAAGTACACGAGCCTGCTTGCGAACGGCAAGGCGCGTCAGTTCGCCTTCGAGATGGATGCGAAGTCGGTGATTACGCGGCCGTCGCCAGGCCATCGGCTCACCACGCAGGGTTATTACCCGATTACCGGTCTTGCGTGGTCCGGACGCGGCACGATCCGCAAGGTCGAGGTCTCGACCGATGGCGGCGCAACGTGGCGTGCCGCGCGTCTGGTCGGCGCGATTCATGATCGCGCGCTCACGCGTTTCGAAGCGGACTGGCGCTGGGACGGCGGTGCTGCCGCCATCCTCTCGCGTGCCACGGATTCGACCGGCTATCTGCAGCCGACACGCGCCGAACTCGTCGCCGCGCGCGGCCTGAATTCGCAATACCACTACAACGCAATCCAGCAATGGCGCGTGGACGAGAGCGGCGAGGTGCGCAATGCGTGACGGCCACCGCAAACCTGCGCCGGCGCGCATGGCGTTGGCCGTGTTGCTGTCGCTGGCGGCGCTGGCGTCCTGTGCATCGACCACGCCGATCGCACGGAATGCCGGCGCGGCTCATGATATCGGCACACCGCTCACCGATCAGGATCTCGCCGCGTGGAACATCGACGTCGCACCGGATGGCCGCGGCCTGCCCGCGGGCAGCGGCGACGTCGCGACCGGCGCGCACCTGTTCGCCGCGAAGTGCGCCGCGTGTCACGGCGCGCAGGGCCAGGGCGGTCTCGGCGACCCGCTGGTGGGCGGCCAGGGCTCGCTTGCGAGCGCGAAGCCGAAGCGCACCGTGGGCAGCTACTGGCCCTATGCGACGACGCTCTTCGACTATATCCGCCGCGCAATGCCGTACAACGCCCCCGAGTCGCTCTCTGCCGACGAGGTGTATGCGGTGAGCGCGTTTCTGCTCAACCAGAACGGCATCGTGCCGGCGAATACGCGGCTCGACGCTGCGTCTCTGCCACGCGTGGTCATGCCCAATCGCGGCGGCTTCGTGGCTGATCCCCGTCCGGGGCAATTGTGACCGGTTCGCGCCGGATAACGGGCGGAGTTGGTGTCCCCAGTTAGCGGCGCGTGTGGAGAAGAGCGACAGTCCCACGCCGTACCGCGACATTTGCAACGACCCGGCACGCTAACGTCGGTTCTCGTTGTAGCAGTTATTCAGTTCCCCACGTGAAGCAGGCTCCCCGACACTCGACCTGTGCCGTCCACCACCGCTGTCCGTACGGAAGGCGCAATCGTGGACTTTCATCGCCGCGGCACATTTATCGTGTTCCTTCTCGTGGGAGAACCGTATGGAAATCAGCCGCACCTATGCATCGTCGTACCCAGTGGAACCACGCGGCCAACCGGGCCATGATTCGTCGCGCACAAATACGGCGGTGCAGCCGCACAATGGTTCGCCCGCACGCGTCGCGGGTCACTCCGCAAACGCCGGCACATACGCCGCACCAGCGTCGACCCTTTCCCGCGTTCGACGCGGCGGCGTACTCGGCACCTGCGGCACGCAGTCCGAGTTCCGCGAATGTCGCGGCGGCGAAGCATTGAAAGAAACGGCCGTGTCTTATCAGAAGTTCGATCAGAACGATCGCCGGCGCACGCGCGGGCCACAAGGTAAGGGAGCCTGCAATGGCCTCGTTCGCGAAGCGATGAGCCGCATCGACCGCGACGATGGCGGGAACACCGTGGACCTGCCATCCGCCGTCAACCAGATGTTGATCGACGCGGACTCCCGCGCTCCCGCCAGCCGGGAGATGTTCGACCGGATCGACCGGTTTCAGGACAGATTGACGCCGTTCGCGCTCGGACGGTATGAGCAGCGCAACGCCGACCCATTCACCGAAACGCAGGACCGCAACCAGCGCATCGCAAGCTTGATGACCCGTCTGCATGATTGGCTCCAACCGGGCGACATGGCGTACCTGCTGCTCGGTATGACATCCCCGGTCGACAACTCCTGGCAACACGGCCACGCGCTGCTGATACAAAGGCGAGTCAGCGGCGATTACGTGGTCTTCGATCCGAACACCGGCGCATTCGTGTATCGCGACGAGGCCGACATGGCGCATGCACTGAGAGGGTATCTGGACACCGCGTACAGCGAAACGGGTCTTCAGGTCGTGCCCGACAGCATCCAGATCTATGCTCGGGGGCAGCCGCGAGCGCGTGCAACGCAGGCACCCCCGGCGCCATGGCTTCCAGAACCCCCACCAGAACTCTATCGTCACGGCCTGTATGCACGCACCGCGGTCGACGCGAACGGGCTCTCTCAAGGCGTCCTCTCCGCGGCCGCGGGGCAACCGCGCGCGCTGGCCGGCTCCGCTAGCGGCATGGCCGCCGACGCGCTTGCGACTATCGCCGGTGGATATTCGACAGACCTGGCAAGCGCGACAGCCGATCTCAGAGCGCGGCTGCGCAATCCGCCGACGAGGCAAGCCACAGTCGACGAGCTCCACCGCCTGCAGATCGCGAACCGGCATTCGGTGGTCTCGAATGTGCCGAACCGTATCAGACATGAAGGCCAAAGCCATATTCGAAGCGCCTCCGGGTTGGCCGACGAACTCAACCAGCACTTTGGACATCCTTATGTTCGCGACAACAGCCTGCGGGGCTACGACGACGACTTCGTGGAAATCCGGTTCACGTCCCGCGGCAGTCCGGTTGACGGGGAGGGTGCCCGTCCACAAGACAACGTCGGCCCAGCGGATCCCCCGGTAATCGTGCAAAGAGTCAAGCCATCGGCAAATTATCTGAATGACGCGTACCAGATCTACGATCCGGCAGTCGGTGTTTTCAGTTATCGGAATTTTGCCGATATGTCGTCCGCAATCAGCAGCCGGTACGGCACGGAGCATACGGAGGAGGGCGGCACTGACCACGCGGCGACCACGTGGTTCGCCAATCTGAACCGAAGCCGGCCCGTGCGCGGCGCCAGCCAGGCCGAATTCGCTGTTGCGAGAGAATCGCCCATCAACAACGTCACGTTAGCCGATATCGCGCAAGCGCATCACGTAGCCGTGCCGCCTATAGCTCTGCCGCCTGAGCCGGACATGGAGAGGCTCGCGCTGCCTCGCGACGAGGTCCGGAAACGATCCGCCGACCCGCCGGAGCAATCTCCGCACACCGTGCTCTTCCGCCCATCGACGGTGACGCCTGAAGCACTGAAGGCGCAGGGCGGCTTCAACGTCGAGGACACGCCGCTGAAAGACGTGAGCCTCGACATGCACGATTTCGACCTGAGTTCGAATCCGTCAGTTGTCGACTCAGCGGGTTATCTCGGCACTTTCCAGCGCGGCAGCACAGCGTTGGACCGACTCACGTCCCGCTCGAGCGACGGGTACATCTACCGTGTCGCACCGACACCGAACATGGTGGATGTCAATGGAAGTCTCGGCGCCGGCGCCCGCGACCCGCAACGCCACGAACAGGCGGCGATGGGGCATATCGACTTCACGCAGATCGTGGGTTGGCAACGCATCAAAGACGGCAGGCTGCAGCCGTTCTTTCCCAACCCGGATTACCGCTGGGACGTCTACGATCAGACGCAAACGGCCGGCGCCCAGCCGCAACTGGCGCGTTATCCAGTCGACAGTTCGGGCTGGAGCGACAAGCGTCACAGCCCGTTTGTGTCGCGCGTCTCATACGACGGCAAATCCGCCGTCCCGCAGCTCAACCAGGATCCGAATCGCACACAAGCCGAGTTCTACGACCATGCACGGTCAAAGATCGAATATCTCGCGAACCGGCAAGCCACGGGTCTCGACTATCGCGGGCCGATGACCATGTGGGGGTACGGCGATTCCAGATGGCAAACCAAGCTCTACGTCGACAGCAAGGGCGATGTCTGCTTCGATTATTCGGGCATGGTCGATGTTCCGGGGAATACAAGCCAGTTCGTGATGGGCGAAGATGGCCGCTTTCACCTCGCCAATGACAACAAGCGGGTGCTTCGCGTCGGAAACAACGGCTACCTCTACGCCGGCTCGGTGCCGTCCGATCCGTCTAATCTCAATGGCGTTTTTGAAAAAATCGGCAATCATCTCATTCACGCGGAGGATCGCAAGTTTCTCAGCGTCGGCAAATACTCGTACTACCCCTATGTGTCGAGAGAAGACCTCGGTAGTCGATCCGCCTGGAGCTTGACCGGCTTCAACGGGAAAGCGGTCGTACCGCCGCCCGTCAACTTGCACTCCTTCCTGAACAACTCGGCGGGCAACCGGTTCAGGCTCTACGAATTCGCAAGAAATCCCGATTCGGCGTTACCGCCAGGGACAACGCGATTCGTCACGCAAGTGCCGGGCATCGAACGTCAGGAGCTATTTATCGAATACGCCAGAAAATGGACAGCGACGGAGATCGGCAAGGCGTCCAGATGGCTTGCGCAGAACAACATTGCATGGCTGTTCAGAGACGGATATTGTGCCGTTGCCCACGGACCGAATCAGCTCGAAGTGCGCAACCTCGACGGCACGCCCGTCTGGCGCGCGACCATCGACCCGGTGACACGCAAAGTGCGCGCGCAACGCCTGACCGATCTCGCGTCCCAATACAGGATTCCCGACGCTACCTGGGACGCGATCAAGGCGGATGAAACGAGGAATCGGCTGCTGCAACGTATGCTCAAGAGCCATTATGACTTGCGCGGCAAGGGCTGAAAGGCGCTAGGACATGCGGGACAGCCATGACAGGCGCCTGCGTGCGCGTAGGCGAGGGCGGCCGCATGAGGCGGCGGCGCTCGCTCCGCGGCCGCAACGCGTTAAAGCATCGGCTTTATCACTTCAGCAGATATCCGTATCGGATTTGCTTCGTTGCCGGAGCGCGCGCGCGCCGGTAAATTCGTCTGACTGCGCCCCCGCTGGCGTCTTCCGACCAGATTCGACGACGAGTGTCCTGTGACGACTGCCTTTGCATCTACCGCCGCCAGCCAGGCTGGCCTTGCCAACCCTGCCCAGCACATCGGGATTCGCGCGTTCGACGGCCCCGTCGGCGCGGAAGTGCTCGGCCTCGATCTCGGCCGGCCGCTGAGCCAGGACGATTTCGAGCGCATTCACCGTGCGCATCTGGACCATCACGTGCTGGTGTTCCGCGATCAACGCATCACGCCGGATCAGCAGATCGCCTTCAGCCGCCGCTTCGGTCCGCTGCAGATTCACGTGCTGCACCAGTTCCAGTTGCCGGGCCATCCGGAGGTGCTGGTCGTCTCGAACATCGTCGAGAACGGCCAGCCGATCGGTCTGGGCGACGCCGGCCATTTCTGGCACTCCGATCTGTCCTACAAGGAGACGCCGAGCCTCGGTTCACTGCTGCATGCGCAGGAGTTGCCTGCGGAAGGCGGCGACACGCTGTTCGCCAACATGCATCTGGCGTGGGACACGTTGCCGGCGCATTTGCGCGCCGCAGTGGAAGGGCGTTCGGCGGAACACACGTATCTCGCGAAATACGCGGAGCTGCAAAAACGCAGCCCGTGGCGCCCGGATCTCACCGCCGGGCAGATCGCCCAGGTCAAGCCGGTGACGCACCCGATCGTCCGCACGCATCCGGAGACCGGGCGCAAGGCGCTCTTTGTCAGCGAGCATTTCACGACCCGCGTGATCGGCTTGCCGGAGGATGAGAGCCAGTCGCTGCTCGAGGAAATTTTCGCGCATAGCGTGCGGCCCGAGCATCTGTACCGGCATCAGTGGGCCGAACACGACATGGTGTTCTGGGACAACCGCTCATTGATGCACCTCGCGGCCGGCACGCCGGATCATCTGCGCCGCAAACTGTACCGCACGACAATTGAAGGCGACGTGCCGTTCTGACGGCAACGTGGTCCGTTTTACCTCTCTCACACGCTGACCGGAGTTCCGATGCTCGCCATGTTTCGCCCGACCGCTGCGCGGTCGTCTTTTGCTCGCCGTCTGACCGCGGCGCTGCTGACCCTGTCGACGGGCGTGGCCGGCCTCGGCGCGGCCGTGCCCGCGCATGCCGAAGGGCAGATCCGCGTGGCCGAACAGTTCGGCGTGGTCTACCTGCTGCTGAACGTGGCGCGCGACCAGCAGTTCGTCGAAAAAGAAGGGCGCAAGCAGGGCATCGACATCAAGGTCGACTGGGTGAAGCTCTCCGGCGGCGCCGCCGTCAACGACGCGCTGCTCTCCGGCGCGGTGGATATCGCCGGCGCGGGCGTCGGTCCGTTGCTGACTATCTGGGACCGCACGCGCGGCAAGCAGAACGTGAAAGGCGTGGCGTCGCTCGGCAACCTGCCGTATTACCTCGTCAGCAACAATCCCGACGTCAGGACGATCGCCGACTTCACCGAAAAGGACCGCATTGCGGTGCCGGCCGTCAATGTGTCGGTGCAATCGCGCGTGCTGCAATACGCGGCGGCGAAACGCTGGGGCGACAAGGATTACAACCGCCTCGACAAGTTCACGCAGGCGCTGCCGCATCCCGACGCGGCCGCGGCGATCATTGCGGGCGGCACGGAAATTACCGGACACTTCGGCAATCCGCCGTTTCAGGAGCAGGAACTCGCCGGCAATCCGAAGGCGCACATCGTGCTGAATTCATACGACGTGCTCGGCGGACCCAGTTCGGCGACCGTGCTGTACGCGACGGAGAAATTCCGCGACAACAATCCCAAGACCTACCGCGCATTCGTCGATGCACTGGCGGACGCGGCGCGCTTCATCACGGCGAATCCCGACGCCGCGGCCGACATCTACATCCGCACCAATCAGTCGAAGATCGACCGCAACCTGTTGCTGAAGGTCATCAAGGATCCGCAAGTGCAGTTCAAGGTCGCGCCGCAAAACACGCTCGGACTTGCGCAGTTCATGCACCGCGTGGGTGTGATCAGGAACGACCCGCAGTCCTGGAAGGATTACTTCTTCGACGACCCGGCAACCGCGGCGGGAAGCTGACCGTGAACGTGTACCCGCGCTTTGCCGGATACCTGTCGGCCCGAGCGGTCGGCTTACAGGGAGCGATCTGATGGTGGCCAATCCTGCCTCGCTGTTTCCGAACCACGGTAATGAAGCCGCTGCGGCGACCAGCGGAAAACTGCTCGCGGTCGAACACGTCAACCTCGAATACCGCACACGTGAGCGGATCGTTCGCGCGACCCATGACGTGAGTTTCGACGTCTACGGCGGCGATCGTTTCGTGCTGCTGGGGCCGTCGGGTTGCGGCAAGTCGACCCTGCTCAAGGCCGTGGCCGGCTTTATCGAGCCGACCTCCGGCAGCATCTCGCTCGACGGCCAGATTGTGCGAGGCCCGGGGGCCGACCGTATCGTGGTGTTCCAGGAATTCGATCAATTGCCGCCGTGGAAGACGGTTCTGCAGAACGTCGCCTTTCCGCTGCGTGTCGCGAAGAAGCTTTCGCGCGTGCAAGCCAACGAGCGGGCGCTGCATTATCTGGAGAAGGTGGGGCTTGCGTCATTCGCCAACGCCTATCCACATACATTGTCGGGCGGCATGAAACAGCGTGTCGCGATTGCCCGCGCGCTGGCGATGCAGCCGCGCGTGCTGCTGATGGACGAACCCTTCGCCGCGCTCGATGCGCTCACCCGCCGCAAGATGCAGGAAGAGCTTTTGCGCTTGTGGGAAGAGGTGAACTTCACGCTGCTGTTCGTCACGCATTCCATTGAAGAAGCGCTCGTGGTCGGCAACCGCATTCTGTTGCTGTCGCCGCATCCGGGCCGTGTGCGCGCGGAGCTCAACAGCCATCAGTACTCTCAGGACAGTTTCGGGCGCACCGATTTCCAGCGCAGCGTCGCGCGTATTCATCATCTGCTGTTTGAAGAGACGGAGGGCGCGCAATGAGCTCACCCGCCACCTTGCTGCCGCCGGTTCGCGAAGAATACGAGCGTCCGCTCGAACCGCTCGGCGAACTCGTTCTCGAAGCCCCGCTGCCGCTCGGCAAGCGGATTTTCGCGCAAGGCTGGGTGCGCAAGACGCTGATCGCGCTGGTGTTGATCGGCATCTGGGAAATCGCCGCGCGCGCAATCGACAACGATCTGCTGCTGCCCACCTTCGGCGCCACGTTCAGCGCGTTCGTGCAAGGCGTGTGGTCCGGCGAGCTGCTGCAAAAAACGGCCGTGTCGATGTCCGTGCTGCTGCGCGGCTATCTGCTCGGCGCCGCGCTCGCGTTCGTGCTGACGTCGCTTGCCGTGTCGACGCGCCTCGGCCGCGATGTCCTGTCGATGCTGACGGCGATGTTCAACCCGTTGCCGTCCATTGCGCTGTTGCCGCTCGCGCTGCTCTGGTTTGGTCTCGGCACTGGCAGCCTGCTGTTCGTGCTGGTCCATTCGGTACTCTGGCCGCTCGCGCTGAACACTTACTCCGGTTTTCAATCGGTGCCGGCGACGCTGCGCATGACGGGCCGCAACTACGGGCTCACCGGCATACGCCATGTGCTGCTGATTCTGGTGCCGGCAGCGTTGCCGGCGATTCTGGCGGGCTTACGGGTGGGCTGGGCATTTGCCTGGCGCACGCTGATCGCGGCCGAACTCGTGTTCGGCGCGAGTTCCGGTAGTGGCGGCCTTGGCTGGTACATCTTCCAGAATCGCAACGAACTGTATACGGATCGCGTTTTTGCGGGTCTCGCCGCAGTGATCGTGATCGGTTTGCTGATCGAGCATCTGGTGTTCGATACGCTGGAGCGCGTGACCGTCCGGCGCTGGGGCGTGCAGCACTAACGGCTGAGCGACGATCCTGTAGCGCTATTCGGTGTTGGCGACTACGATATGGTGAGAGGGCGCCCGGCTACGGCAAAGGCGCAGTGCACAAAAACTGGCGAAACTCCCGGTTGCTCTCGCCGCCACCGTGGACTACAAATCTAGAGCTGTGCCACGGCCCCGAACCCGACAGACAAGGAGACTCCCGTCATGGGTATGCGTCCGGATCCTACGTTCCATGCATCACCGAAACTCGCGATGGATGCGCCGGCGGAAGAGTACGCCTATACGGTACTTCTCAGCCCCGATTTTTCGCAGCCGGACGCGCTTGCCGTCATCGACGTGAAACCCGGTTCGCCGACCTACAGCCAGGTGGTTCACACCGTGCCGGTGCCGTACAAGGGCGACGAATTCCATCATTTCGGCTGGAATGCCTGCTCGTCCTCACTGTCGCCGCTGACCGGCCACGCTTTCCTCGAACGGCGCTACCTGATCATTCCGGGCATGCGTTCTTCGCGTATCTACATTGTGGACACGCATCCGCATCCCACCCAGGCGCGCATTCACAAGATCATCGAGCCGGAGGAAATCTTCCGCAAGACGGGCTACTCGCGCCCGCATACCGTGCATTGCGGACCCGAAGGGATTTACATCAGCACGCTCGGCGGCGCAGGCAAAGACGGCACCGACGGGCCGCCCGGCATTTTCATCATGGACTGCGAAACGTTCGAAGTGCTCGGCCGCTGGGAGATCGACCGCGGCTTGCAGGAGAAACACTACGATTTCTGGTGGAACCTGCCGCGCGACTATATGGTGTCGAGCGAATGGGCGTTGCCGCCGCAGTTCGAGAACGGGATCGTCGCCGAGGATCTGCTGGCGAACAAATACGGGCACCGCATCCACTTCTGGGATCTGAGCGGCAGGCGCAACGTGCAGACAATCGACCTCGGCGCGAACCACCAGATGGCGCTCGAAGTGCGGCCCGCGCACGATCCCAGCCGGGAATACGGCTTCGTCGGCGTCGTGGTCGATACGACGAATCTGGAAGGCTCGATCTGGACATGGTGGCGCGAGGGCGGCCAGTTCCACATCGAGAAAACGGCGACCATTCCGCCCGAGCCCGCAGCCACGGAATTGCTGCCGCCGCTGCTTCAGGGTTTCGGCGCGGTGCCGCCGCTCGTCACCGATATCGATCTCTCCATCGACGACAAATTCCTGTACGTCGCGTGTTGGGGAACCGGCGAAATGCGCCAGTACGACGTGACCGAACCCCGCAAGCCGAAGCTCACGGGATCGGTTCACATAGGCGGGATTGCGCGGCGTACGCCGCATCCGGGCGGCAAGACCTTCGCGGGCGGCCCGCAGATGGTCGAGATCAGCCGCGACGGCAAGCGCGTCTACTGGACCAACTCGCTCTATTCGACCTGGGACAACCAGTTCTACCCGGGCGGCGTACCCGCGGCACAGGTCATGGCGCGGGCCGAACCCAGCGGCGGCCTCAAGCTGACCGACGACTACTGGGTGGACTTTCCCGACGGATACCGCGCGCATCAGATCCGGCTCGAAGGAGGGGACTGCTCGACCGATTCGTTCTGTTACCCGTCGGTGGGCGTTTGATCGGGGCAGGCTGGTCGCAGACCGGCCTTTGGCTGGCCATTCTCGCGAGCGGCCTTTATCACGGCATCAACCCGGCAATGGGATGGCCGCTCGCAGTGTCGGGCGGTTTGATGGAAAGACGGGCGCGGGCGCTGTTCAGCGCGCTCGTCTATCTCGCGGCGGGGCATATGCTGGCGGTGTTGCTGGTGATGCTGCCGTTCGCCATGCTAACCATGCTGCTCGCCTGGCAGCGCCAGATCCAGATCGGCGCCAGCGTGCTGGTTATTGGCTTCGGCGTATTCCTGCTGATCCGCAGACGCCATCCGCGCATCCTCAGGCGGATTCCGCCCTCACGGCTCACGCTCTGGTCCTTCACCATTGCGCTCGCGCACGGCGCCGGACTGATGCTCGTGCCGATCTATCTCGGCCTCTGCCGCGCCTACGACGAGCAAGGCCACCGGGCCGCGCAAACGCTGATCGAAGCCAATCTCGGCATGGCGTTGCTGGTCTCGGGTGTGCATGCGTGCGCCATGATGGTGGTGGGCGGGCTGCTGGCATGGTTGGTCTACCGCTACCTGGGGCTCAGGTTCGTGGCGCGGAGCTGGTTCAATCTGGACACTGTCTGGGCGGTGAGTCTCGTGCTGGTCGGCGTGCTTTCACTGACGATAAATGCTCTCATGGCGGGCGAAGGGTAACAGGGGCCGCCAGCTTTCGTTAGTGCATTGGCGAATATGGATCTGCCGATTTGTTCGTGGCGCAAGGCGGCGAACACAACGAGAATCAGACAGGTCGCATGCCTTCGCCTGTCAGCGCCGGCCGCATGCCGCGCTGCTCTTTGGCGAACCGACACGGTGCCGCGCGCGTTCGGCCGGGCAGGTGCGGCGCGTCCCATCCATTCCTGATTCGCGGACTTCCATGAGCAGACGTAGCGGGCACTTGCGCCTCGGCGCTTTCCTTTACCCTTCCGGGCATCATATTGCGGCGTGGCGGCATTCCGAGGCACGGGCGGACGCCGGTGTCGATTTCCGTCATTACGTCCAGCTCGCGCAGACGGCGGAAGCTGCAAAGTTCGATCTGGTCTTTCTCGCCGACGGCGTGGGCACGCGTGGCGACAACGTCGACTTTCTCAGCCGCACGGCGCACAGCTATGTGGCGCAGTTCGAACCGATCACCTTGCTGTCGGCGCTGGCCGCCGTGACGGAACGCATCGGCCTGGTCGGCACGGCCTCGACGAGTTTCAACGAGCCGTATCACATCGCGCGCAAGTTCGCGTCGCTCGATCATATTAGCGGGGGACGCGCGGGCTGGAATCTGGTCACCTCGTCAAGCGAGCATGAGGCGAAGAACTTCAATCGTGACAGGCATTTCGACCATGCCGAGCGTTATGAGCGTGCCGCCGAGTTCGCTGAAGTCACGGCGGGGCTATGGGACAGCTGGGAAGACGACGCCTTTGTTCGCGACAAGACAGAAGGCCGTTTCTTCGACCCGGCCAAACGCCATGTGCTGCATCACAAGGGACGTTTCTTCCAGGTCAAGGGGCCGCTCAATGTCGCCCGTTCTCCTCAAGGGCATCCGGTCGTCGTGCAGGCGGGGTCGTCCGAAGCCGGCCGGGATCTGGCCGCGAAGACCGCCGAGGTGATTTTCACGGCGCAGCAGACGTTGCAGGACGCCGTCGATTTTTATGCCGATGTGAAGGGCCGACTGGAGGCCTATGGCCGCCGTCCGGACGACCTGAAGATCATGCCCGGCGTGTTCCCGATCGTGGGCCGCACCGAGGACGAAGCGAAGGAGAAGTTCGAGCACTTGCAGTCGCTCGTGGACCCGAAGGTGGGGCTCGCGCTCGTCTCCGGACTGACCGGCGGCTTCGATCTGTCCGGCTATCCGCTCGACGGGCCGATTCCGGATCTGCCCGAAACGAATGCGAGCAAGAGCCGGCAAGTGCTGACGATCGAGTTGGCCCGCCGCGAGAATCTGACGATCCGCCAGCTCTATTTGCGGGTGGCGGGAGCGCGTGGTCATTGGCAACTCGTCGGCACGCCGGCGCAGATCGTCGATCAACTGGAAGAACGCTTCCTGAATTACGGCGCGGACGGTTTCAACGTGATGCCGCCATTGCTGCCCACCGGCTTGACCGATTTCGTCGAACTGGTGCTGCCCGAATTGCGCCGACGCGGCCTGTTCCGCGAGGACTACGAAGGCCGCACGCTGCGCGACAATCTCGGCTTGCGGCGGCCGGCGCATCGCGCCGGATAGCGGCGCGGTATAGCGGCGGGCACAGCAGCGACAACAGCGCCGACCACACCCGCGCCGAGGGCTTGCAAGCAGCCGCGCCGAAGCCGGATTAAACTGGCTCGACCCAGTTCGGGACGGAGATCGTTTAATGTCACGTCAGCTTCGCCTCGGCGCATTCATGCGTCCCACTACGATTCATACCGGCGCGTGGCGCTATCCCGGCGCCTATCCCGACGCCAACTTCAATTTCGGGCATTTGAAGCGTTTTGCGCAGACGCTGGAGCGCGGGCGCTTCGACGCGTTCTTCATGGCCGACCACCTCGCGGTGCTCAACATGCCGCTCGACGCGCTCAAGCACAGCCACACGGTCACGTCGTTCGAGCCGCTCACGCTGCTCCCCGCGCTCGCTGCGGTCACCGAGCGGCTGGGGCTCATTGCCACCGCGTCCACGACATTCGACGCGCCGTATCATGTGGCAAGGCGTTTCGCCTCGCTCGACCACATCAGCGGCGGCCGCGCGGGGTGGAATCTCGTCACCACGTCGAACCCGGACGCCGCGCTCAATTTCGGCCTCGACGAACATGTGGAGCACGACGAGCGCTACCGGCGCGCCCGCGAATTCTTCGATGTCGTCACCGGACTGTGGGACAGTTGGGCCGACGACGCTTTTATCCGCGATACGGCAACCGGCACATTCTTCGATCCGCAGAAACTGCATGTCCTCAACTACAAAAGCGAGAACTTCTCGGTACGCGGGCCGTTGAATATCGCGCGCCCGGTTCAGGGTTGGCCGGTCATCGTGCAGGCGGGATCGTCGGAAGCCGGGCGGCAGATCGCCGCCGAAACGGCCGAGGTGGTGTTCACCGCGCAAACTCAACTGGCGGACGGCAAGCGCTTTTATGCCGATGTCAAAGGCCGCATGGAGAAGCTGGGGCGCTCACGCGATCACATGAAGATCCTGCCGGCCGCCTTCGTGGTGGTGGGCGATACGCTGGAGCAGGCGCTCGAAACACGAGCGCGACTCGACACGTTCGTTCATTACGAGAGCGGTATCGCTTCATTGTCGATTGCATTGGGGCACGACGTGTCAGGCTTCGATCCTGACGGCCCGCTACCCGACATTCCTGAAACCAATGCGAGCCGCACCTCGCGGCAGCGCGTGCTCGAATGGGCGGAGCGCGACCGGTTGACGATTCGCCAGTTGGCCCAGCGCATTGGCGGCTACGCGGGACTTGAGATGGTCGGCACGCCGGCCATGATCGCCGATCAGATGGAGCAGTGGCTGGTGGAAGAGGGCTCCGACGGATTCAATGTGATGTTTCCGTATCTGCCGGGCGGTCTCGACGACTTCGTCGACAAGGTGATCCCTGAGTTGCAGAGGCGAGGGCTGTTCCGGCGCGAATACGAAGGGGCCACGCTGCGAGAGAATCTGGGGCTGCCGCGGCCTGAGAACCGGTTCTTTGCGGGTTCCGGTGCTCGAACGTAATCGCATTCAGCTCGCTGTTCACGAACCGCCGAACCAGTTGTAGCCCTGATCGACCCAGTAGCCGCCCGGAAACGTGTTAGTTACGAAGATCTCCATGATGTGCTTGGGGTTCTTGTAACCGAGTTTGGTAGGCATCCTGAGCTTCATCGGATAGCCGTATTTTGCCGGCAATTGCTGGCCGTCGTAGGTAAAGGTCAGCAATGTCTGCGGATGCAGCGCCGTCGGCATATCGATGCTTTCGTAATAGTCGTCGGCGCATTTGAAGCCGACGTATTTCGCCGATGTATCAGCGCCCACGCGTTTCAGGAATTCGGAAAACGGTGTGCCGCCCCATCGGCCGATCGCGCTCCATCCTTCTACGCAGATATGCCGCGTAATCTGTTCGGCTTTCGGCAAGGCGTACAGATCATCGAGGGTCCATGTCTTTTTTTCCTGCACGAGGCCGCTGACTTTCAACCGGAAGTCGCTTCCGTCCACGTGCGGGACATCGTCGATCCCATAGAACGCGTTGAAGGGAAACGGACGCGTGATCTGTGCTTCCGTGTAGGTCGGCGCGAGACGATCCGGATCGAACAGCCAACCCTGCACGCTGTCGTTGATTTTCGACACGCGCGATAAGAACGTCTCGACCGATTTATCGTCCGACAGGCTGCATCCTGTCAGCATCGCAAGACCACCGAGCGTGATGATGCGCTTGCCGAACAGCCGGCGTGACGGCATATCGAGTTCACGGCGCACGTCGATAGCCAGCGACTCGCGATCCACGCCCAGCGACGAAGGTTTGAATAGCTTCATGGTTTTACTCCCCGTTAGCGGCCGCGAATCATCGTAAGCAACGAACGCGGCACAAGCGCGACCATCGTCAGGTGGACGACGATAAAGCCGGCCAGCAAGGCCATGGCGCAGAAGTGAACGACGCGTGCAGTGTCATATCCGTCCATCAGTTCGCGCAGCAACGGAAACTGCACCGATTTCCAGATCGCGAGCCCCGATACGATCAGGATGGCGATGTCGAGCATCACGAACAGATACGCGAATTTCTGCACGGCGTTGTAGCGGCTCGGGTCCGCGTGCGATAGATGGCCTTTCAGCGCCTCGCCGAGATCGTGCAGGATCGCGCGCGGTGACAGCGGGAAGAATTTCGAGCTGAGGCGTCCGGTGACGAGGTTCATCGCCAGATAGAAGAGGGCGTTGAAGAACAGCAGCCACATCGCCGCGAAGTGCCATTGCAACGCACCGCCGAGCCAGCCGCCGAGCGTGATGCCGGTGGGAATCCTGAAACCTTCGAATACCGGCGACGCGTCGTAGATTCGCCAGCCTGAGAGCATCATCAGCACCGCGGCCAGTGCGTTGAGCCAGTGCGTGATACGTACCCACGCGGGTTGAATCGTGCGCGACTTGTCGTGCGATGCGCCGGGTTCAGGGAGCGCGTTCATAGTGAATCTCCGGTAATCGCGTTGGCGGTGGAGGCAACTTCGTTCAGGACCGGCTCCCGCTGGGCAGGCGAAACGGCATGAGGATCCGGAGGTGCATTCGCGGCCGGCGGGCCGGGAACGCACCCCGGGGACTTACTTGCTCATCGCGTCGCCTTTTTTCATCGCGTCGGGTTTCATCTTGCTGCCGTCTTTGCTCATCGAGTCCTTGGCCATTGCGTCTTTGCTCATCGAGTCCTTGGCCATTGCGTCCTTGCTCATCGAATCTTTGGACATTGAGTCCTTGGCCATCGAGTCCTTGCTCATCGCGTCTTTCGACATCGAATCATGGGACATGGCGCCGCTCGCCTGGGCGAACGCCGAACCACCGCCGACGAGCAACGCTGCGGCGAATACTGCGATTGCAATGCTTTTCATGGCAACTCCTTGAATATTGTTGATCGGACCGTGCGGCCTAAGCGGCGTATAGGATCCGTGTGTTTATGAGGTGAACCTGCTTTCCGGCAACTACCGATGCGTCGTCATTCCGCATCTGTGAGGTAGTTCGCCACGAGTGCCGGCGCGGTTACAGCAGGCGCGATTTTTTTTGCCGAAACGGAAAAAGAGGGCAGTGCGGCACGGTCGTGCGCTCCAGTGCACGGGGTGATGGAATAAACTCCTGTTTCCTGTAACCGACGTCCCAGATGAATCGAACTACCGATATCACCGCAGCGCAGGCGAAAGAGGCGCATCTGCGAACCCTGTTCCTGAGTGGGCTGGACGGCAACGGTGCCGCGTACCGGCAATTTCTCGCGGAACTGGGCGCGCACTTGCGCGGCTTCCTGCGCAGGCGGCTTCACGACGGCGCGTCCGACGCCGAAGATCTCGTGCAGGAAATATTGCTTGCAGTGCACAACGCACGGCATACCTACCGCACGCAGGAACCGCTGACCGCATGGATCCACGCGATCGCACGCTACAAGCTGACGGATTACTTTCGGGCGCGCGCCCGGCACGACGCGCTGAACGATCCGCTTGACGACGCGTTCGAGTTGCTCGCCGCACCCGATCTCGAACCGGCGCAAGCAAAGCGCGACCTTGGGAAACTGCTCGAACAGTTGCCTGATCGCCAGCGCCTGCCGATCGTGCATGTGAAGCTCGAAGGGCTGTCCGTGACGGAGACCGCGAAATTGACCGGCTTGTCGGAGTCCGCGGTCAAGATTGGCGTACATCGTGGACTCAAGGCATTGGCTGCAAAGATTCGAGGAACGCGATGAAAACGGATGACTTTATTTCCCTGCTTGCCACCGGCGTCGCGCCGGTGGACCGTTACGCGCTCACGAAACGCTTCGGCGTCGCGATGCTGGCCGGCGCGGCCGGTGCGACGCTGATCATGGCGCTGGTGCTCGGCATCCGGCGCGATCTCGCCCAAGTGGCGGTCACGCCGATCTTTTGGGCCAAGATCGCGTTGCCGTTATGCGTGATGATCGGCTCGCTGTGGATGTCGACGCGGCTTGCCCGTCCCGGCTTGCGCACGGGCGGCAGCGGCTGGCTGATCGCGGCGCCCGTCGCGGCGGTGTGGTTGGCCGGTGCGTATGTACTGATGGCCGCACCGGGCGACGCGAGACTCGCACTCGTGCTCGGCAAAACCTGGCGGGTCTGTCCGTTCAATATCGCGATGCTGTCGATTCCCGGCTTTGTGGCCGTGTTCTGGGCACTCAAAGGACTGGCGCCGACCCGGCTCGTGTTGACAGGCGCCGTGGGCGGCCTGCTGGCCGGGTCGACCGCGACGCTCGCGTATTGCCTGCATTGCCCGGAGATGGGGATTCCATTCTGGGGTGTGTGGTACGTGCTTGGAATGCTGTTGCCGGCGATCGTCGGCGCGCTGCTGGGGCCACGGTTGTTGCGCTGGTGATTGCCGTGCCGGCCGACTCCTCAAAGTCGCGCACGCAATCTCCGCGACTGACTCAATAGCCGAACTTCTGATACGCCTGCGGCGCGCGGGCAACGGAATCACCGCGGTGGTGCCGTGCAGTAAGTGCAGTGCTCTTTTTGCGGGATCCTCAGCCGAGCAATATCGAGCCGCCTTTCTCGACGTACGCCCGCAGCAAATGATGGGCAATGGCGAACGGCTTGGGCGCCGACAGCCCGTCCGCATGCGTGCCCGCGAGCATTGCCGCGACCTCCTGGCGCGTGAACCAGCGAGCGTCTTCGAGTTCGGCCGTATCGACGACGATGTCGGTATCGCTCGCCTGTGCAAAGCAGCCGATCATCAGCGATGAAGGAAAGGGCCACGGCTGAGACGCGAAGTAGACAACCTGTTCACACTTCAGGCGAGCCTCCTCCATCACTTCGCGGCGCACGGCGTCTTCCGCCGTCTCGCCCGGCTCAACGAAACCGGCAAGCGCCGAATACATGCCGGGGGCAAATTGGCGCTGGCGGCCGAGCAGACAACGTTCACCGTCTATCACCAGCATGATCACGACGGGATCCACCCGGGGAAAATGGCGTGCGCCGCAAACATCGCAGGCGCGTTGCCAGCCGGCCATCGCGACGCGGCTTGCAGAGCCGCAGTTCGCGCAGAAAGAGTGGCGGCGATGCCAGTCGAGCATCGACTTCGCCTCGGCCAGTATGCCGAGCGCTCCCGCAGCGACCAGGCCCTGCTGCGCGAGCGAGCGCAGGTCGATGCGCTCATGGCCGGTGCCTGGCAAAGGGGCCTTTGGCGCAAGGTCGAGCGCGAAGCCAAGCGCGAACCGTCCGCTGCCGTCGGTGTCTTCCCCGAGGAAGACGCTATGCAGAGGTTGGCCGAAGGCTGCGGTCTCGCTGGAGACGAACCACGGGTCGTGCTCGCTGCCTCGCTTGAGCAAGGGGACGTCGCCGTCGAAGACAAGAAACCGCGCGGCCGGGTCGCTGCGCAGATGCTCGAGGTAGGCGTGGTCGTCCCGCTTGTCGGAGCGGCGGTTCAGCGGGTTGAGGTTAAAGCCGATGGACGCGGGAAGGGCGGTTATCACGGTCGTTGACATAGAGGCAGGAGGATCCGCAAGTATGGCACGGGGTTCAGTCCGCTCGCACGCCGGGGTTCGTGAGGATTCACACGGCGCAGTATTTTTCCACTCCATTTGAAGCGCCGCTTTGGCGCAGTCAATGGGTTCTACAACTCGCGTGACAAAGTACCCGCTAGAATTGCGGCTTTAGCCCGGAATACGCCAATGTCCTTTGCCTCACTTGGCCTGATCGATCCTTTGCTGCGTAACGTGCAGGATCTCAATTACCAGACACCTACGCCGGTGCAGGCCAAGGCGATTCCTGCTGTGCTGAGTGGCAAGGACGTCATGGCTGCGGCACAGACCGGCACTGGCAAAACGGCGGGTTTTGCGCTGCCACTGTTGCAACGGCTGGTGCAACACGGCCCGGCGGTGTCCAGCAACCGCGCGCGTGTTCTGGTACTGGTGCCCACGCGTGAACTGGCCGAACAGGTGCTGCAAAGCTTTATCGATTACGGCAAAGGCCTCGACTTACGATTTCTGGCCGCCTATGGCGGCGTGAGTATCAACCCGCAGATGATGAAGCTGCGCAAAGGCGTGGATGTGCTCGTCGCTACGCCGGGCCGTTTGCTGGATCTCAATCGCCAGAACGCCGTGCAGTTTGATCAGGTGCAAACGCTGGTGCTGGATGAAGCCGACCGCATGCTGGATCTGGGCTTTGCGCGCGAGCTCAACGCCGTCTTTGCTGCGTTGCCCGTTCAGCGCCAGACCTTGCTGTTCTCTGCCACGTTTACCGATGATATCCGCGCGATGGCGGCGGGCATTTTGCGCGACCCGCTCAATATCAGCGTCAGCCCGCCCAATGCCACGGCTAGCAAGATCAGGCAGTGGGTGGTGACGGTGGATAAAAAGAACAAGCCTGACCTTTTCATGCACCTCGTGGCTGAGAACAACTGGCGGCACGCGCTGGTGTTCGTCAAAACCCGCAATGGCGTGGATTACCTGGCGGCCATGCTGGATGAAGCGGGCTATGCGGTCGACACCATCCACGGCGACAAACCGCAACCCGCGCGCTTGCGTGCGCTGGAACGTTTCAAGACGGGCGAAGTACAGATGCTGGTAGCCACCGATGTGGCTGCGCGCGGTCTGGATATCGACGATCTGCCGCTGGTGATCAACGTCGATCTGCCGATCGTGGCGCAGGACTACGTGCACCGGATTGGCCGTACCGGCCGCGCGGGCGCCAGCGGCGTGGCGGTGTCCCTTGTGTGTGCCGATGAAGCGCCGCAACTGGCCGCGATTGAAGCACTGATCCGGCAAACGCTGCGCCGTGAAGAAGAACCGGGTTTTGAAGCAGAACACCGCGTGCCGCAAACTAGCGCGACGGGCGAGATCATCAGGAAGCCCAAAAAACCCAAGAAGTCCAGAGTGCCGCACGCTGCGCCGCGCGACATGCAGGTGCTCAGCAAAAAACCGCGCCCGCAAAGTGGCGAAAACCAACCCAAGCTTGCGGCGCAATGCGCCGTGGCTGTGGGTAAGGGCACAAGCCTGGTGGGCGGTAGCCCATTCAGCGTGCAAAAGCCACGTAGCAAGCCCGCCGGCAAGCCAACTGCGGGGTCACGTAAGCCGGCTGGCAAACCCGCTGGTGGGCGCGGGAAACGCCAATCTTGATTCGTGGGGATGAGTAAGGCCAGCCCGGAACAGGCTGGCGGTTCGTTTAAGCGAATGAACGATAGGAGGATCGAGCGTCCTGGGATTAAATCCAATATTTGACATAATATAAATTATCAACAAATTGTCTGTTAGTCCAAAGTTCAGATGTCGTGTTTCCGCTAAATTGGCCAGGCGCACTCCATATACAAACCCTACTGCGGCGTCGGCGCATCTTCGCGGATCAACTCGCGGCGTTTCAATTCCGCCCAGAATTCCGCTGGAATTTCAGCCCGGAAGGTTCGAAGATTGTCTTCCAGTTGAGCAACCGTGCGCACGCCCGGAATGTTGGTAGGAATAGCCGGATGACCGAGCACGAATTGCAGCGACGCTGCCTTCAGCGGCACCGAGAACTCGCGGCACACCTGCTCCATCTTGCGCACGCGTTCCAGAATCGCTTCCGGCGCGGGCGCGTAGTTATATTTGGCACCGGGCACCGCGCCCGTCGCGAGAATGCCGCTGTTGTAGCCGCCGCCGAGAATCACCGACACCTGTTTCTCTTCGCAAAGCGGCAGAAAGCCGTCCAGCGCATCCTGCTCCAGCAGCGTGTAGCGCCCCGCCAGCAGCAGGCAGTCGAAATCCTGCCGGCGAATCGCCTCGTGGGCGACCTGCCACTCGTTGACACCCAGCCCCACCGCCTTCACCACCCCTTCGTCACGCAGTTTCAGCAGGGCCTTCGACGCGCCCGCCATCGCCGCCTCGAACATCTCAGGTTGACGCTCGCCGTGAGTAAAGACGTCGATATCATGGATCAGCGCGATGTCGATGTGCTCCAGCGCCAGCCGCTGCAGACTGTCTTCGATCGAGCGCATCGTGCCGTCGTAGCTGTAGTCGAAAACCGGCTCGAACGGCAGTCCATCAACCCACGGCGCGAAGTTGATCTCGGCGCGCTTGCGCGGCTTCAGGAGCCGTCCAACCTTCGTCGACAGCACATACTGGTCACGCGGACACCAGCGCAGCCCCTGCCCGCAGCGCGCCTCGCTCAAGCCGTAGCCATACATCGGCGCGGTGTCGAAGTAGCGCACGCCTGCGTCCCACGCTGCCTTGATCAGTGCAGCCGAATCCTCCTCGCTGATCGGCCTGAAGATGTTGCCGATCGGCGCCGCGCCGAACCCCATCACAGTTGTTTCGAGCCCTGAACGCGGCCATTTTCGCCTTGCTACCGGATCCATCGTTGTCTCCTTTCAACAGTCAAGCAGCGTTTGATAAAGAGTCAATACAGTGCTCTTATTTGACCTTCGCGGCAGCGGCAAGCTTTCGCACGCCCTCTTTCGCATCCTCATTCGAGTTCATGAAATTCGTGACGACGTCGGTTATCGCGCCGGCGGTCACCGAGGACTGAAGCTCACCGAAAGCCAGCGACGGCAGAAATCCGCCCGATTTGATCGTGGCCAGCTCGTCCGTACGTGACTTTCTGGCGCAGCTGTCGAACTTGTCCATAGGCACATCGAGCCGGACAGGAATGGAACCCTTGTAGAGACTGAACTGCTGCTGGAAATCAACCGACATGATCGTTCTGGCGAGCGCAAGCTGCCCCGGCGTCGCATCCTTTTTGCCGTTCTGCTGAAAGAACACGAATGCATCCGCCGTGTACGTATAGGCATTCGACGTGCCGGGCGCGGCGGCGCAGATATAGTCGACATCCGCCTTTTTGTTCGCGTTGGCGAACTCTCCCTTTGCCCAGTCGCCCATGAACTGCATGCCGCCCGAGCCGGAAATCACCATTGCCGTCGCGAGATTCCAGTCGCGGCCGTGATAGCCCTTATCGAAGTAAGTGCGGATTTTCTGGACAGTCTCGAACACCTGCACCATTTGTGGCGAAGTCAGCGTTTTCTGATCGAGATCGACGAGAGCTTTCCGGTAAAAGTCCGCGCCCTGGGACAGCACCACCGTCTCCCAGATAGTCATATCCTGCCAAGGCTGACCACCATGCGCAACAGGCGTGATGCCGGCTGCGCGAAACTTGTCGGCGAGTGCGAAGAACTCGGGCCATGTGGTGGGCGGCGTACCGCCGACTTTGTCGAGGTCGGCTTTGTTGATCCACAACCAGTTGATTCGATGCACCGAGAACGGTGCAGCCACATAGTGACCGCCCGCCTTCATGGCACTGTCTATTTGCGCGGGCGTATGTGCCTTCCAATCGGTCGCGGCCTGATCGATCGTGACCAGCGACCCCTGCTCCGCCCAATCCTGGATCAATGGCCCCTTGATCTGCGCCGCCGAGGGCGCGTTGCCCGAGATGACCTGCGTCTTCAGCGCGGTCATGGCCGCCGCGCCCGCGCCCCCCGCGATCGCAAAGTCTTTCCACTCGTAGCCCTGTTTGCTCATATCGTCCTTGAGCACGCGGATCGCTTTCGATTCGCCGCCGGAGGTCCACCAGTGCAGCACCGAGAGCTGTTCGGCGGCAAATGCCGCATGCGTTCCAGCCGTGAGCAGCGTGACAGCCGTCGCAACCGACGTCAGTGATCGTTTCATTGCAGTCTCCGAGTTTTTCGTTATGGTTGGACGACGCGTGCGCAATCAGACGACCGCGCGTGCGTGCCCATGTCAACTACAGATCAAACCCGAGTTGTGCCCTGCCAAGCGGCGTCAGGTCTTCAGCCGTGGCGCGGCCGGTGAAATCGACTTCAAAATGGTCGGCTGGGAAATCAGGCGGGCTTTCACCCTTCAGGAAGCTCGGCAATTGACGCTTCAGGTAAGCGTCGTTTTTTGCGCACGCGGGGACGGAGGCAATGTACATCACATTGCTATAGCCGGCGCCCTTATGCTCGTCTTCGACCGCATGGATGACGTCGCTGTGCCAGAACACGGTGTCGCCCGCTTCCATTCTGGGAATCGACGACAATGCCTCGAACAGTGGCGCATGAAATTCCGGCTTGATCGAGAGCGCGCGTCCGGGCATTGCACCGCACAGGTCGTCTTCCGCGACGTCGTCCTGAAGCGCGCGCAGCAGGATATACACCATCGAATTGGCAATCGGGACGAGTTGCAGCGTGCCGTCGCCAGGGCCTTGCGGGGTCAAGGCTGTCCAGCCCTGAAACGTGCGGAACATCGAACAGACGGCCGGCGAAGCGATTTCCTCGACATCGGTTCGGAACGCCGCGTCGAAAGCATCGTAGTCGCGCCAATTGCCCGCGAACACGTGGCGGTACACCTTGCGGAAATTGCTCTCGATCCAACGCTCGACCGAGCCGCCGTCGCAATGCGCCGACAAGCCGAGCGACGCCGAGCCAGGCGGCCGGCGACGCAAACGGTCGGCATAGACAGGCACATGCAGCGGATCGAAGTGGACGCGCCCGTCGCTCTCATTGCGCCACAGTTTGTTGAGGAACACGCGCGCCACGGTCAGCGATTCCGACTGACGGGCCAGCACTTGCGGCTTCGACCAGTACACGCCATAGATCTGCGGCTTGCTTGAGGCCAACTGGCCGAAGTATTTGTCCTCGGCGCGGTTTTCGAGGCGTTTGTCGAGGTTATTGGTCTCGACATAGTTGGCAATGTCCTGGTCCCAGCCGTGCACGAGTACGCGAGGAAACACCTGACGAATAACGCATGCACCACGCGCCTTGACGAGCGCAATCTGGTCCGGCGTGACACGTTGTCCGGTTATGTCTGAAAACTGAATCTCGGGAATGACGTCTTCTCCACGATCCCGCTGAGCGGCGATTCGCTTTGCCTCGGCAATGATCGCCGCTTCGACTTCGGCGAACACCTCCCGGTAGTTCGGCAAGGCCGCGCGCAACTCCTTTTTTGCTTGCCGGATTGCGCCTGGCAAGTCATCGATTTTCAGCGCCATGAATGTCTCCGTATGAATTTCGTATGCGCTAGGATATGCCGCGCATGCGGGCCGTGGTGATACTATTCAGGCAATTCATTTGCGTTTTCGGCCATGAAACCAGCCTACGAACACGTCGAATTTGGCAAGGACTGTTCGGTCCGGGTTTACCACCGGCGGCTCCCGCGTATTCCGTTCGAGTGGCATCATCATCCGGAGTACGAGTTAACGCTGACCATGAACAGTCATGGCAAGCGCTACATCGGCGACTCGGTCAACGACTATGAGGCCGAGGATCTCGTCCTCGTGCCGCCGGATTTGCCGCATACGTGGGCATCGAATCGCTCGATCGAGCCGTCCTCGCCGCAAGTCGCCATCGTTATCTGGTTCGACGGCGATTGGGCGCGGCGCATGGCTGACTGTTGCCGCGAATATGAACCGTTGCGCAAGCTGTTGCGCAGGGCCGCATGTGGGCTGGCGTTCGAACCGCCTGCGGGTGAATGGATGCGTGGGCGGCTGGAGCAATTGCTATCGAACGTGGCGCGCGAGCGCCTGAGCGCCGCGCTCGATATTCTGTGCATGCTCGCTGACGCGCCGGGTCAACCGCTCGCTTCGCCGAGCGCGTTCAATCAGGCGAGCATGGGTCCATCCGGCCACGAGCCCGAACAGATCAACCGCGTGCTTTCGATGATCGACGCGCGCTTTGCCGAACCGCTGCGGCTGCCGGAACTCTGCGCGGCGGCCAGCCTGTCGGAACGCACGCTCACGCGTTACTTCGTTCAACATATCGGTGAGAGCGTGGGCCGGTATATCGCCCGGGTTCGCATTGGACACGCGTGCCGGATGCTGGCCGATACCTCTCTGCCTGTCGCCGTGATCGCCGCGCGGTCCGGCTTCGCGAACGTTGCCAATTTCAATCGACAGTTCAAGGCCGCGAAGCAGACGACGCCGGCTGAATTCCGCCGGCAGTTCGCGACTGCGGGTTCGGCAGATCAGGACGCGGAGGCGCGCTTGACCGAGCGGTCGCCTTCCCTTCAAAGAAAGCGAAAATCGTCAGGCGAAAAAAACGGCGAGGCGAGCGCCTCGTAGCGGCCGGCCTGAGCGCCCCTGCGCGGGACGTCTCGCTTATTGTCTTACTGTCCGGGCAAGACGTGGCCTTGCCGGAACGGAAGACCGGAACACTTCCTCAAGCATCGCGAAACCTCACAACTTGTCCGTCGGCCGCGGAGTCAGCATCAGCGCGAGCACCGCGACGCCGACCACCAGCAGCACGCCGCCGTATAACGTCGCGTTGCGAGTGTCGAACAGCACACCGTGAATGACCATTGCCATGCCGGCCAGCGCGACGAATACCGCGATGGCCGCGAACACGATCCGACGTTCGGCGCGAATCATGGCGCTCTCCCGCGAGATGGTTAGTGCCGTAAGACGCACTGGGACAACGGAGAGCTTCGACCCGCGCAGTATTCTCTTTCTGGCAATGCTGGTTGCGCGCTGGAGTCGAGTCATCCGCCCGGGTTACCGTGAAGAGCCGGTTAGCTCGCGTATCGACGGTGCCTGTCGGAAAGCTTGCAACAGGTTCGCTGCGAACCGTTGCCAAGCCTGTTTTAAGCCCATTTTCAGGCCTGTTTGTAAGCCGGCCGGTCGGCGGGCTACCGAATCTCCGCTACCACGATCGTATGGGTCGTGAGGCGGGAACCTCAATCTATCGTAGGCGGCTCTCGGCCAATAGTAAATACGGATAACCAGGCCCGCTCGCCACCTGCGCTGCCGCGAATATCCACGGCAAGCGCCATCGCGCAACGCGGATTTTCTCGGGATCGAGGGTGTACTCAGGGATGCTGACGATCGACCGGCAAGGCGACGACCAATCGATTCATGACAAGATGCAACGCCGATTTCACGCCTAGAATTTCGGATGACATTCGAAGTTCATGGATGACCCATGCTCCGTCAGCACTTGCACGCCGCTGACGGTTTCCATCGTCACGCTGGTCTGCATGCCGCGGCGCTCGCAATAGTCGCGCGCCTGATTCATGGCCTGTTCATGCGCGCGAGCCCATGCCATCCGGCCGCCTGTCGCGCTTGCCGCGACCGCGTAGGTGTTGGGCTTGCCGGTGGCCACCACGTCGCTGGATGACGCGCATCCCATCAGACTCGCGCACGCGGCAATGGCCGCGACGACCGCGCGCGCGTGCCGCGACAACGGGATTCGCCCGCTGAGCACGCCGGATGTCGCCGCGTCTTCGCGTATGCGGCCTGAAACCGTGTTGAACATGTATCACCTGCACATCATTGCGGATTAACCAGTCATGAATTATCCGCAATCGCGCGCCAGAGATCAGCCTCGCCATCTGAAAACACTGTTGCTTGAGCCTGAACAATCCGGCCCGGCACGGTCGTTGCTGACGGTCGTTCATGTGAGCGCATCGTGGCTCGTTTCACGGAGTGTGCAGGCATGCCCGATCATCGACCTTTCCTGCCGAGACCCGCCCTCGCGACCGACGCGCGCGGCGTGATCGGCAATATGAAAACGACAGCGCTGGTTTCGCTGCGCGGCTCGATCGACTTCATGTGTTTTCCGCGCATCGACTCTCCGGCCATTTTCGCCAGCCTGCTCGAACCTTCGCGTGGCGGTGCCTTTTCGATCGCCCCCAGGTGCGAAACCGCCAACGTCAAGCAGATGTATCTTCCGGACACCAATGTTCTGTTGACGCGTTTCATGACGCCCGAAGGCGTGTGCGAACTGATGGACTTCATGCCGGTGCCCAGGGACGGCGGCGAGCTCAGCGCCGATACGCCGTTGCCGAACTGCGTCATCCGCGTCGTACGGATGGTGCATGGGCGCATGGCGTTCACGATGCGTTGCGAACCGCGCTTCGACTACGCGGACGGCACGCACACGGCGCATATCGTCGAAGACGGAGCGGTGGAATTTCGCGCCGCGCAGACTGGCATTGAAGGCGGCAGCGAAATGCAACTGCGCCTGAACAGCACCCTGCCCCTCGCACTCGACGGCCGCGCCGCGCATGCCGAATTCGAACTCCAGCATGGCGAGTCGGCCGGCTTCGCTTTCGGCGACGCCGCCGGCTTGCGCGAAAAGTCATTCGACTGCGAAGCGGCGCTCGCCGATACGATGCAGTACTGGCGAAGCTGGTCGGCGCAATCGACCTATCGCGGCCGCTACCGCGAAGTCGTGATGCGCTCGGCGCTGACCTTGAAGCTGCTCAGTTCCAGCGAGCACGGCGCGATCGTGGCCGCGCCGACCTTCGGCCTGCCCGAAGCGCTCGACGGTTCGCGTCGCTGGGACTATCGCTTCACCTGGATTCGCGACGCCGCTTTCTCCGTGTACGCGCTGTTGCGCCTCGGCTATACCGGCGAAGCGCGGCATTTCATGAAGTGGATCGCCGAGCGCAGCCGTCATTGCGACTCGGACGGCTCGCTGAACGTCATGTACACCGTCGACGGCAGGAAGCCGCCCGCGGAGACCGAAGTCGCGTCGCTATCGAACGGCGACAGCGCCACGGGCGCGCCGCTCGTCGGCAACGCCGCGCGTGAGCAGATCCAGCTCGACGTGTACGGCGCACTGCTGGATGCGATCTATCTGTACAACAAGTACGGCGCCGCGATCTCTCACGCAGGCTGGCGCGACGTCA
This sequence comes from Paraburkholderia sp. USG1, assembly GCF_031570135.1. Classification (NCBI taxonomy): domain Bacteria; kingdom Pseudomonadati; phylum Pseudomonadota; class Betaproteobacteria; order Burkholderiales; family Burkholderiaceae; genus Paraburkholderia; species Paraburkholderia sp. USG1. The sequence goes on from NZ_JAMWXW010000039.1 coordinate 52,502, forward strand.
CGCGCACCGTCGATTACGTGGTCGAACACTGGCGCGAGCCGGACCACGGCATCTGGGAGTTTCGCAACGGCCTGCGGCCCCTGCTCCATTCCCGGCTCATGTGCTGGGTCACGCTGGACCGTGCGCTGCGTCTGGCGGAAAAGCGTTCGCTGCCCGCGCCGCTCAAGCGCTGGTTCGATACACGCGACGCAATCCGCGCCGACATCCACGAGAACTTCTGGAACGACGAACTGGGCGCGTTCGTGCAGACGCCGGATTCGAAACGGCTCGATGCATCCGCGCTGATGATGCCGCTCGTGCGCTTTATCGGTCCGACCGATCCGCGCTGGCTCGGCACGCTCGACGCAATCGGCAGCGAACTCAAGGTGGACCCGCTGATCTTCCGCTACACGCGAGGCTCGACTCTCGACGGCCTGCCCGGCATAGAAGGCGGTTTCAGCGCCTGTTCGTTCTGGTACGCGGAAGCGCTGGCGCGGGCCGGGCGCGTGGACGAAGGCCGGCTCGTGTTCGAGAAGATGCTCGCGTACGCCAATCACGTCGGCCTGTTCTCCGAGGAGGTGGCAACCAGCGGCGAGGCGCTCGGCAATTTTCCGCAGGCTTTGACGCATCTGGCGCTGATCAGCGCCGCGTATCAGCTCGATCGCAATCTCGACAAGGTGCACATTCCGTGGACGTGACGAGCACGGCGTGCGGCGCAAAAACGTCCGCAATCGGACCTCGGCGCCGGCTCTGCGTCGACATCGTGCCAGCTTCGCACCTCAAGGCGAGCTGCCGCCGTTCGTCGACGTTTCCGGCAACGCGTTGGCCGGGCTGCCGGCGTCCGGCGGCACCACATCGTCGGGCGTGGGCGTCGGCGCCAACGCCGGCTCGCCACCGCCGCGCGCTTCACCGTCGACCGCCCCGCTCGCTGCTGTCGGCGCTGAACCCGGCGCGGACCCGGGCGCCTGAAGCAACGGCGGTTGCGGTATGTCACGCGGCTCCGCCACCGTAACGGACGCCGACGGCTCCGTGGGTACGGCAGGCACCGCAGGCACAGCAGCAGCCGGCGCGCGCCGCGTCGTACCGCGCGGCGCAACCGTCGCCTCCGGCCCGGCCGGCGACGACGATGCGAACAGATTCCCGAACCACTCGCGCAACCTGGCCGAGCGCTCGGCGAACCAGCCCGGCTCCTGGTCGGTCGCGAATTTGACGCGGGTATCGATCAGCCTCGAGCGCTGCGCGCGCTGGAAGAAATCGCCGACGATCGGCAGCGCGCTGTGCGCCCCCTGCCCCCAATAGTCGCTGCGCAAGGTCACGCGGCTGTCGTTGAAGCCGACCCACGCGCCCGCCACGAGCTGCGGATGGATCAGGATGAACCAGCCGTCCGCATTCCCCTGTGTCGTCCCCGTCTTGCCGGCGACATCGCCACGCACGCCAAAGCGGCTGCGAATGCTCGACCCCGTGCCGCGGTTCACCACGTCGCGCATGACGTCGATGAGCATCCGGTCGGCATCGGCGGAGAGTTCCTGTTTGGGCGGCACCGGCGCGAACTCGGCCAGCACGTCGCCCTTGCGGTCCTCGATACGCGTGACCATCACCGGCTCCACGTAGCCGCCCAGATTGGCGATTGTGCTGTAGGCCGAGACCATCTCCTTCAGCGTGACGGGGCTCGTGCCCAGCGCGAGCGACGGCACCGGGTCCAGCTCGCTGTCGCGCACGCCCATCGCGCGGGCAAGGCGCGCGACCTTGTTCGGCCCCACCGTTTCCATCAACTGCGCGGTGATCCGGTTGCGCGAATACGCGAGGCCGTCGCGCAGGCTGATGTTGCGTTCGCTCGGCTCGTCCTCGTCGCTCGGACGCCAGACTTCGCCGCCTGCCAGCGGAATTTCCACCGGCTTGTCCACGAAGGTATCGGTGGGCTTGGCGCCTGCCTCGAAGGCCGCCGCGTAGACGAACGGCTTGAAGGTCGAACCCGGCTGGCGCCGCGCCTGCTGGACGTGGTCGAACGGATCCTGGCTGAAGTCGCGGCTGCCCACCCATGCCCGGATCTGGCCGTTGCGCGGGTCCATCGCCAGAAAGTCCGCCTGTACGCGCGTCTTGGACTCGCACAGCGACTTCACGAGGTCGCGATCGGACGAGACGCGCTTGAGCGCGTCGTCGTCGCTCAGGCCCGCGTCTTTGGCGGCGTGATAGTCCGGTGTTTCGCGCAGAAAGGTTTGCAGCAGGTCGCGCCCGTTAGAGCAGCCCGCGCGAGTGCCCCACGCCGAATTGGCGATGCCCTGCAACTGGTTGCCCTGCAAGGTGACCGCCTGGGTGGCCATAGTCTGCAGACGCGAGTCGATGGTGGTGCGCACCACCAACCCGTCGGCGTACATGTTGTAGTCGTTGCGATCCGCCCATGACGCCAGCCACTTGCGCAATTGCTGCGCAAAGTGCGGCGCCGGTCCGGGCGGTTCGGTCTGGCGCTCGAAATCGATGCGCAACGGTTTGCGGCTGAGCGTGGCGTAGGCCGCTGGCGTCAGCTTGCCGTACTTGACCATCTGCCCGAGCACCGTATTGCGCCGCTGCAACGCACGTTCGGGGTTGATCACCGGGTTGTAGTAGCTATTGCCCTTCAGCATGCCGGTGAGCGTCGCGCTTTCCAGCACGGTCAGATCGGAGGCCGATTTGTCGAAATAGGTGCGGGCCGCCATCTCGATGCCGTACGCGTTATAGAGGAACGGCACCGTGTTCAGGTAGGTCTCGAGAATCTCGTCCTTGGTGTAGAGCGCCTCGATCTTGAAAGCCGTGATCGCTTCCTTGAGCTTGCGCGTGAGCGTCGGCGCGCGGCCGATCTCGTCGGGGTAGAGATTGCGGGCGAGCTGCTGGGTGATGGTCGAGCCGCCCTGCCGGTCGCCGGAAAACGTATGCAGCGCGGCCGAGGCCGTGCGCCGCCAGTCGAGACCCCAATGCTGGTAGAAACGGTGATCTTCGGTGGCGATCAGCGCGTTCACCACGTTCGGCGAGATGTCCTTGAGCTTGACCCATTCGCGGTTGGAGGGCTTGAATTCCGCCAGCAGCTTGCCGTCCGCCGACAGAATCTGCGCCGGCTGCTCGACCTTCGCCTTGCGGATGTCGCCGATGCCCGGCGTGAACGGAATCAGGATCAGCACGTACAGGACGAACAGCAGCGGAATCGCGGCACAAGCCTTCAGCACGCCGCGCCGGGTCGGATGGCGCAAGTGCCACAGGGCTTGGGCGATCAGCGGGTTCGCCAGGGTCAGCCCTTTTTCAAGGGTCTCCAGCAATGAGGGGATCAGGCGCTTCACACTAGCTCGTAGTCGGCTTGGAAAGGCGCAATCCTACCAAGATGCGCGGCGGCAGCCGATTTTTGTGGTCCCAGCGCGTGGCGGGAGCGCCGCAAGCCGCCAAACCGGCGCGGCGCGCCCGCCACGCCCGCAACAATCGAGGCCCACTATAATGTCGCCAATTCCGACAAGAGGTGCTTCATGATCATCAAACCGCGCGTGCGTGGCTTCATCTGCGTTTCTACTCACCCGACCGGCTGCGAGGCCAACGTCCGGGAACAGATCGAGTACGTCAAGGCACGCGGCCCCATCGCCAATGGCCCGAAGAAGGTGCTCGTGATCGGCGCATCCACGGGTTATGGCCTAGCCGCCCGCATCAGCGCGGCATTCGGCTCCGACGCCGCCACGCTCGGCGTGTTCTTCGAGCGCGCCGGCAGCGAAACCAAGGCGGGCACCGCCGGCTGGTACAACACCGCCGCCTTCGAGAAATTCGCCACGGAACAAGGCCTGTACGCAACGAGCGTCAACGGCGACGCCTTCTCCGACGCAGTCAAGCAGCGCACCATCGAGGTCATCAAGCGCGATCTCGGTCAGGTCGATCTGGTCGTCTACAGCCTCGCCGCGCCCAAGCGCACGCATCCGAAAAGCGGCGAAGTGTTCAGCTCGACCCTGAAGCCGGTCGGTAAGGCCGTGAATCTGCGCGGTATCGACACGGACAAGGAAGTCATCAAGGAAACCGTGCTCGAACCCGCCACCCAGGACGAAATCGACCACACCGTCGCGGTGATGGGCGGCGAAGACTGGCAGATGTGGATCGACGCCCTGCTCGAAGCCGGTGTGCTCGCGGACGGCGCGAAGACCACCGCGTTCACCTATCTCGGCGAAAAAATCACGCACGACATTTACTGGAACGGTTCGATCGGCGCCGCCAAGAAAGACCTCGACCAGAAGGTGCTCGGCATTCGCGAGAAGCTGGCGGCCAAAGGCGGCGATGCGCGCGTCTCCGTGCTCAAGGCGGTCGTCACGCAGGCCAGCTCCGCGATCCCGATGATGCCGTTGTATCTGTCGCTGCTCTTCAAGGTCATGAAGGAAAAAGGCACGCATGAGGGCTGCATCGAGCAGGTCTATGGCCTGTACAAGGACAGCCTGTACGGCGCGGCTCCGCATCTCGACGACGAAGGGCGTTTGCGCGCGGACTACAAGGAGCTCGACCCTGAGGTGCAGAACCGCGTGCAGGCACTCTGGAGTCAGGTGACCAACGACAATATCTACGAACTCACCGATTTCAGCGGCTACAAGACGGATTTCCTGCGTCTGTTCGGCTTCGAGATCGCGGGCGTGGACTACGAAGCGGACGTCAATCCGGACGTGCAGATTCCGAAGCTCGTTCAGGTTTGATGAATGCAGGGCTTGCGGCGGCCTCGTTCGCTATACAGCACCGCCGGTCACGTTGCCCCGATCTATCTCAGCAAGGAAACGCGGCCTGAAGCGAACGAAGAATCGCGAGGCCGATCGGAAAGTCGTCCGAAATGCTCGGGTGATTGTTGAAAAACTCGTCGAGCAACGGGTAGACGTTCTGGTTGCCAATGGCGAGATTTTGCGGCGGGCAGAAAAGCGGCGGACGCTTCTTCGATACCAGGTCGCCGTTCGCCCAGCCGAACGCGTTGATCGTGCCGGTAATGTACGCCGCGTAGATCGAGTTGTTATCGGCGTGCGCCCATTTTTTGTACTGCGCGGCCGTCATCTCGGCACTCGCATTCAGAGTGAAGCACGCTGTCAGTAACGCCAGCGCAATTTTCGATACCCGCATCGTGGAACCTTCAATCGGTGTCGCAAAAGCGGCCATTGTAGGCGACTCGGAGCACGGTGCGCAGAAGCGCTTGCGCCGCCAGCAATTCGTAAGCGTCGCATACGTATTTTGTAAACGGAGCAGATGTCCGCAAGCGTCTGCGCAAGACGGACTGCGTTCGCTGGCAGGCGTTATGGTGTGCCGTTGCGGCAGTACGCCCAGTAAGCTTCGCGCGTGGCGAGACGTGCCATATATGCCTCGACGGCGAGCAAATCGCCGTGCTGCAACGGCGTTTCCAACCAGCGGTTGATTGACAGCGCGATCGGAATATCGGCGAGCGAAAACGCGCTTCCCGCGATGAACGCGCCGGTTTTTGCCAGTTGCCCTTCGATCATGGCCATATGCCTCGCCCAATTCGCGCACGACAGATCGATCTGGCTTCGGTCCTGGTGTGCCGGAGAACGCCGGACCAGCGCCAGAAAGGCATAGCTCCAGGCGCGGTTCAATTCGCTCGCCTGCCAGTCGATCCACTGATCGCAGCGGGCGCGCTCGCACGGATCGGCGGGATATAACGACTCGCCGTGATAGCGGCCGGCCAGATAGCGAATGATCGAGTTCGACTCCCACAGCACGAAATCGCCGTCCCTGATGACGGGAACCATCGCGTTGGGATTCAGCGCGAGAAATTCGGGCACGCTGGTCGCGCGAAATCCGGAGCCCCAATCTTCCTGTTCGAATGGAAGCGCGAGCTCCGCACACGTCCACAGGACTTTGCGGACGTTGATGGACGAGGTCTTGCCGAGAATCTGCAGCATGGGTTCAAAGTGTATCGACGGCGCGCTGGAGCGGACAGGCACGGTTCGCGTCGTGAGCACCGGGCCAGCCCATTAGCCCATTAGCCCGCTCAGTGCGACGCGACGAAGATCGAGCCCGGCGCGGGCGGCGGAATGGCGAAGGTTCTGCGCATCCGCTCGGCCTCCTCCACTGGGCTGCGGCCGAACAGGCGCCTGAACTCGCGGCTGAACTGCGAAGCGCTCTCATAGCCGACCTGCACGGACGCCAACGCCGCCGTCACCTCGTTTCTCACCATCAGAAGGCGCGCCTGATGAAGCCGCGTCGACTTCAGATATTGCATCGGCGAGGTGCGCGTCACCGCCTTGAAGTGCGCGTGCAAAGTGGGCACGCTCATGTTTGCTTCGAGCGCGAGTTGGCCGACGTCGAGCGGTTCGCGATAGCACGCGTGAATCTTGCGGATCACCCTGGCGATCCTCGCGAACTGGCCTTGTGCGGTTAGCGCGGCACGCATCGATCCGCCCTGCTCGCCGGTCAGCACGTGGAAGTAGATTTCGCGTACCAGCGCCGGTCCGAGCAACTCCGCCTCCAGCGGCACGCTCATCGCTTCCAGAAAGCGCAGCACCGTGGCGCTCAGCTTGGCATCGAGCGGCGTCGACATCATGCCGCGCGGCTCGGCCGGCACGCCCGCGTCGCGCTCGTCGAGTTGCAGCATCAGATCGGCGGCGACCTTGAAGTCGAGGCGCAAATAGATCGCAAGCAAAGGCTTCGCCGCGCTCGCTTCGGTTTCCATCGAGAACGGCACCGGCACCGAGACGGCCAGGTAGTGCTGCGCGTCGTACACGTACACCGTGTCGCCGAGAAAGCCCCGTTTGCGCCCCTGGCACACGATCACCACACCCGGGTCGTACAGCACGGGCGTGCGGCTGAGCGGCCGGTTAGAACGCAGGAAGCGCACGTCGGGCAAGATCGTGAGGTTGTAGCCTTCCACCGGTGCGAGATTTTCGAGCAAGGCCACCATGCGTTGCCGCGCGGGGGGTTCTCCGTGTTTGAACGCCATTCCGATCCCTGTCAACGTAATCAACCAGACTGCAATGTGCCACCGTCGCGCTGGAAAATCCATCTGCTCATAGGATTAGGCAATCACCGCAGACGAACCGGCATTTTCGCCCGCCTTTGCCGCTCCTACCATTCTGTCCTGTGCAGGCCGGTCGATGCCGTGCGCTTTCATCCGAAGGCGCCGTGTGACGACCGGCAAAACAAAGGAGTGGATCACCATGAGCAAAACGTTTCTGATCACCGGTGTCAGTTCCGGCTTCGGCCAGGCATTCGCGCAGGCGGCGCTCGACGCGGGCCATACCGTCGTCGGCACGGTGCGCAATGACGCCGCGCGCAGCGCGTTCGCGGCGCTAGCCGCCGAACGGGCCCACGCCATCGTGCTCGACGTGACGCAATTCGATGCCATCGCGCCCGCCGTCGCCGCGATCACGCAAACCGTCGGGCCGATCGACGTGCTGGTCAACAACGCCGGCTACGGGCACGAAGGCACCCTGGAAGAGTCGCCGCTCGACGATATGCGCCGGCAGTTCGACGTCAACGTGTTCGGCGCGGTGGCGATGATCAAGGCCGTGCTGCCCGCCATGCGCGAGCGCCGCTCGGGTCACATCATCAACATCACGTCGATGGGCGGCTTTATCACGATGCCCGGCATTGCGTACTATTGCGGCAGCAAGTTCGCGCTCGAAGGCATCACCGAGACGCTGGCGAAGGAAGTGGCAGGCTTCGGCATCAAGGTGACCGCAGTCGCGCCCGGCTCGTTTCGCACCGATTGGGCCGGCCGCTCGATGGTTCGCGCAGGCCGCAGCATCTCCGATTACGATGCCCTGTTCGACCCGATCCGCGAAGCGCGCGAAATGAAGAGCGGCAAGCAGGCCGGCGATCCGCGCAAAGCGGCTCAGGCGCTGCTCGCGATCGTCGCGGCGAACAATCCGCCGGTGCATCTGCTGCTCGGCAACGACGCGTTCGATCTGGTGAAATCGAAACTGGCCGCACTGAACGCGGAGATCGACGCGTGGGAAGCGCTGTCGCGCTCGACCGACTTCGCATGAAGCAATGATGCCCGTGCGTGAGCGAGAATGAGCGAACCGGCACGGTTCAACTCAGGACGCGAGGCAGACGGCAGCGCCGGCAACCGGTCCGGCCATCACGCACAAAAGGGGTATCAGATGACGTCGAAGAAGGATTGGGAAGCAAAGCAGTACGTGTTGTTCGAAAACGAGCGCACACGTCCGGTCAGGGATCTGCTGGCGGCCGTGCCGGCAACGGACGTGAAGACCGCGGTGGACATTGGCTGCGGACCCGGCAATTCGACTGAAACGCTCGCCGCGCGCCTGCCGGGCGCGGCGGTCAGCGGCATGGACAGTTCGCCCGACATGATCGAGGCGGCCCGCAAACGCCTGCCGCAATTCCAGTTCGACGTGAGCGACATTTCCACGTGGGACGCGCCGGGACCATACGATCTGATCCTCGCCAACGCGGTGCTGCAATGGGTGCCGGACCATGAGCGGCTGTTTCCGGCGCTCGTGGCGAAGCTCGCGCCGGGCGGCAGCCTCGCCGTGCAGATGCCGGACAATCTGGACGAACCCGCGCACCGCCTGCTGCGCGAAATCGCTGCGGACGGCCCGTGGGCGCCCACGCTCAAGGGACTCGAGCGCACCGTGCGGTACGGCGCCGGCTGGTACTACGCGTTGCTCGAGCCGCTGTGCGCGCGTGTCGACGTATGGCGCACCGTCTACCACCACCCGCTTGCGGGCGGCGCGGACGCGGTGGTCGAATGGTTCAAGGGCAGCGCGCTGCGGCCGTTCCTCGCCGAACTCGACGACGCCGGGCAAACCGCCTTCCTGCAGCGATACCGGGACGCGATCGCCGCGGCTTATCCGGCGCTCGCCGACGGCACGGTGTTGCTGCCGTTTCCGCGGCTGTTCATCGTCGCCACCCGCTAGCTCTGCGGGCCGCGAGCGGCGGCCTGTGGTGCCGGCGCGCCAGGGTACTCAGGAATTGCCGCGCTTGAATTGTGCGTGATATTGTTCAATGAAAGCGGAGGACGGCGGCTTGCCATCCTCACCGGAACGCAATTTACAGCAGCGAGCGTCGCCATGAGTGATGTACGCCATCATCTGAGTCCACGTGACCGTTTGGAGCTGTTGTGCTGGCTCACATGCGGAAGTCTTGGCGCTTATTACCTGAATGAGGATTGGCCCGACGCGGCGTTTCATGTGCAGGCCGCGCATAAATGGCTCGACCGCCGCGCGCGCGAGGCCGACTGGTTGAGTGTTGCGAAGCTCTCCGCCACCGCGGTTGAGATTGCGCGGCGGCATGCGCAGTTTATCGAGGCCGATTGGGCCAGAGATGCGGTCGAGGAGATTCTGGATACGGATGAACTCGATCCTCAAGCCAGGCTTGTGCGGCAGGTGATTGCGGATTGCCAGAGTGCTTTGGCGGATAAGAGGCTGGCGGATTAGTGCTTGATCGCGGGTATATCGGTAACGCGCTGGTCACTGCACTCACCGCACTCCCTGCGAGGCGGGATTTCGTTCTGTTTTTTGCATATCGGTAGGCGCCGGTCCACTAGCATTCGGGCCCGCAGGAGGTCAAAGGGAGAAAACCCCGCCTGCTCAAGCCTGCCACTGTTCGTGGACCAGCCAAACCATTCGATCACACCGCGGAGCGGCGCGCTAGGGTTGTGTCGAAATTTGACAAATCTGCGGTCCCTGACCAGACCGACTCGCGCTCTTCCAAATGCTGCCCGGCCATGCCCCGGCGCTCGCTGGCGGGCGCAATGTCGAGCCTGTACCCGAACGGCCGGGCTTACCTCAAGTTTTCATATCCACCCGAGACGCGAGCCCGGCGCCCTTGCGTGCGTTCGTTGATCGCCCAAGTCGCACTGACAATTCCCCACCCTATTGCAGCCGTTTCTGATGGACGGCTATACGGTGTTTTCTGGATCATCTTTGAATACGCAAAAAAAACGCGCGAGCGATAACGATCAACCCACCGATCCAAACTACATGAATGTCTAAGACAGCAAAAACAATATGGGTGGCCGCTGTAATTGCTATTACGTCCATCTGCTTTGCATTTGTGAAACGCGACCGGCCGAGTTCTGCCTCAGAAACGCAGATCGCGGCTTTTAACCCTTACCCAATCGGCTCACCGGCCCGCATAGAGCAGGAAAAGTTTTTAGATTGGCTGATGGGAAACGCTCAGCTCGGTCGGGCTGCAGCATCACCAGGCTTAGTGGACCGGCAGAAACTGGCCAGTCGTCTTATGGCCACCGGGATGGGACGACTGCCCGATGACATGCTGGAGAAATACCTTCCTCTGGTGAGCAAGATAGTTGAATCACTTGACGTAGAGTCATGCGGAAAATTCATGAAGAGAGAGCTACCGCAAGCGCAGTTCGTTGCAAGCGCTAACGCAGTCATTGGCGACTTCAATGCTGACGAAGCGAATACGTGGTTTTCTGTTGAGAAATCAGCTATTCAGGCCGATCTTAACGGAGAACCGGTGGTGCCAATAGATAGCGAACAAACGCCATACGATCTTATGAAGTTCGCTGCCTCTCTGCCAGGTAATCAAAGTGCAGAATTTCTGCTGCGATTACGCAGGTTTCCCACCGCATCTTATGGCGAGGCATGCACTGTGACCCGGACGCTTTTATCGCAAGGAAGCAGACTGAACGAACCCTATCGGGGACGAGTCGCTCGACTACTGCTTACCAGGCAGGCAGGTTGACGCAGATATCAGGTACTGCAGACGGACGCGGAAAATGTCCGCAACAATGCCACACCGGCAGGTAACAGAGCGCTTGCTCGATGTGGCGCGGCATGGATTCCGCAAAGTATGTTCGCGCTGCGGAGACAGAACAACGGCGTACTGCTACGGGCGCCCGAACGCGAATTCAGATTTTTCAGAGCCTTAATGCGGATAATTCCTCTGGACCGCTATGCAGATTTTCTTCGATCATTAAGTCACGCCGAAAAGGCGTCAAAGCAGTAAATCGTCAATCGGGACTTCTACATGGCCCCAGAAGCAAGCTACCGCAAGCGGAAGAAACGAATGAAATTGACGACGAAATTCTTTCTCAGCGGCGTTGTAATTGTCTGTGTCGTGACCGTTTTTTTTCGTGGCTGGCATCTTGCGCCTAAGGGTGGCATTGAGGAAATCAAGCGGAGTAATCCGGTGTTAGGGGTTAGTTCTTTTTCAAAATCATCGCCGATTTATCAAGCTGCCGAAGATTATCGTCGGTGGTTATTTGGAGATAAAAAATTTTCTGAAAAGACCGGCGACTTAAGTTTGGCGGATAAGTTTCTGCTCTCCGGCCGATATATCGACAAAGGGGCCTCCCGCTTGCCAACTGCTCTTCTGGAGGAACGTCTTTCGTCTGTTGGCAAGATATTGGCATCATTGGATACTCATACGTGTGGCAGATATTTGAGGGGAGAAATGCCCTACTCGGAGTTCGAAAACCGTATCTTTCCGGTGATGGAATCATTCAGCGAGGCCGAATCTAAAGCATGGTTCGCCGTCAATAGAGCTGCCATCGAGGCACAGTTGAATGAAGCGCCAATTATTGTTCTGTCAGCCGAAGACGCGAAACGGACCATCCGAAAACTCCTGAGTTCGATGTATGAACCTCAATCAAAAGAGTTCCTTGCCGCGCTGGGTAGTCTAAAGGCTGCCGATGACGATGATGCCTGCCGAACGGCCCGTATTCTCTATGTCCGGGGAAATTCTCTACCAGAGCCTTATCGTGGATACATGGCGAGAATGCTTTTGACAAGAGACGAAGGGCGTGAAGAACCCTGATGGTGGGCGGCACCAGAAATAAATGCGAAAGCAGTGTTGGCGTAGCCTTTTCATTTCGTAAAATCGCCTCCGGCGCCGATATGAGCGCGAGACTGACGCCCGTCCTTCCTCGGCGATTTATGCTGCGATTCACTATATAAAAATAGTAATGACTATCAACCTAAATATCCGTCATGTTGCGGTCCTGCTTGTCACTGCCGTCGCCGCGTTTTCTCTTGGATCCCTTGTCACCACAAAATACCATGCCAAGACTCCGGTCAATGAAAACAAGAACGCCTACAGCCGAACTGGCGAAGCCGTTGTCGATAGATCCGCCGCGTCAGATAATCCGTATTCACTGTCCTCACCCATGCGCCGTGAGTATGACGAATTTCGTAAATGGGTACTCGAGAATAAAAAAATAGCCGCTCTCAGCCCTTCAGGAAATCCACAAGATCTGCTGGACCTTTCAGGCACACTGGAAGCCAAGGGGGTGTCTAAAATATCAACAGAACTGCTGGAGCAACGCCTTTCATCGGTAAATAAGATAATAGCGTCTCTGGATGCTCATACATGCAGTACGCTCATAAGAGGAGGGTTCAACCTCTCGGAGTTCACGATCCAGGCCTTTCCGGTAATGAACTCGTTCGATGAAGGCGAAGCGAAAGCCTAGATCCAGGTTAACAAGGCTGCCATCGAAGCGGAACTGGCCGGATCACCAAATATCGTGTTATCGACCGAGGACGCAACGCTAGCCATTATAAGAATAGCAAGGCTATCGAATGCATCCCAATCGAGAACATATTTCAGTGGGCTCGCCAGTTTGAAGACGGCAAGCGACGAGGATGCATGCGCGACGGCCCGCACGCTTTATTCAAAAGGAAATGCGCTGCCGGAGCCTTATCGTGGATACATGACGAGATTGCTCCTTACAGGGCGTAACGGGAATGAAAAGATTTACTAACTAGGGTAATTAAATTATGTTCCATACAAATCTGAATTACTTGCCACAGATTGACCCGCCAACTGAGGACTATCGAACAATGCCGTTGTGCGACTCAATCCCTAGTGTAGCCGAGTCTATTGCAATGCGCCGCCTCCGGAATCAACGCGCCGCGGCAAAAGCATAAGACGCCGTCGGTGCAACTCATTCGAGTCGTCATTGACCCGACGTGCAACCAGACTGGCTCTTTATAGCGACGTGAATCCGTCACCCCTTACGCAGCCAGCGAACTCCCGCACCTGGTTCCAATACGATGCTGGAGGCGAGATCAAGCCTGTAGCTGAAAGACCCGTTACCTCTGCTTCCGACGGCACCCTCTGCCCGTTCCTCGGTAGTCATGTTCCGATCCACTTTCGCGACCTCTGCGTCCTTCCGTGCGTGTGCGCATCGCCTAAGCATCGACAATTCCGGGCTCTATTGCAGATGTTTCTAATAGACGGCCGTACGGCGTTTTCTGGATCATCTCTGCAAACGCAAAAAAACGCGCGAACAATAAAGATCACCCCAACAGATTTGGATTACATCAATGTCTAACACAGTAAAACCAATATGGATGGCCGCTGCAATCGCTATAACTTCCATCTGCTTTGCATTGGTGAAGGTACGTTAAAAGAGCACCTGAGAGGTGGAAGACTACCGCGTCGGCGACGTCCACGACTCCGAATTTACAGCCTCGGAAAATGGAAATTAACATGAAATTAAATCCTCTTCATATTACGATTTTGGTTGTCACGGCTGCAGCGGCTTTTTTATTGGGTGGCTATTTAGCCAATATCCACATTAATGCAAGGGGTGCCGACAATATCCGTCCGGTGATCCTTGGCAAGGAAAATTCAGACGCTAATAATTACGTTGCCCTGCGAGTGAATCCTTACGATGCATCGGCTCCCATTTACAGTGAGTTCAACGACTACCGAAAATGGTTATTAAATAACAAGGATATAAAGGCTGCAAATGGCGCAGCAGATCCAATTGGTTTGATGCTGTTATCTGGTCAACTGGCGGCAAAAGGAATGCCCCGTTTGCCAACGGACTTACTTGAGCAACGATTTTCATCTGTTAACAAGATATTGCCGTCGCTGGACAACCATGTCTGCGCCACGTTGATAAAGGGAAACTTTGATGCTACAGAGTTTACGGCGCAGTCTGCTTCGATAATGAACTCATTTAATGCAGAGGAAGCGAAAGCATGGTTTTCTGTTGGTAGAGCCGCGATCGAGGCGCAACTACATCGGTCGCCAGTTATCGTCCTTTCCACTGAAGACGCAACGCGAAGCATTGTCAAGATTGCCAAATCAATGTATGCACCACAATCCAAGGAATTTATTGAAAGATTGGCTGGGCTGAAGACGGCGTCTGATGAGGAAGCTTGTGCGACGGTGCGAATTTTCTATTCACAAGGCAATTCGTTGCCTGAACCTTATCGTGGGTATATCGCGAGAATGCTGCTCACCGGGAGCGAGGGCAACGAAAGAATTTGATGATTAATCTGAGAAAAGTTTAATTCGAATCCCTATTCGCAACTTGCTTTTCAATAAACGCCGGATGGAGTTAACAATAAATGCCAACCTTTACGTTTTCGGATTATTTCGGACCAGTATCCGACGCTGTTTCATCCATGATGATTGCCGGCGAGACGGCCGCTGGGCGTGACCCCGCGGAGACGGCTCTCGCCATCGGTACGGCGGCGGCTAGTAACATAGCAGCCGTCAACGGCAGTGAGGCATTGGGGGGGCTCAGTACGTTTGTCGGCACGACCGGCACGCTGACGATAACCATGAACAAGCTTGACGGTCAGGTGCGAGATATGTCGCTCTCTATGGGACGCTACGATAAAGCCGTAGCGTCGGGCGACGTGGGGGCAATTAGCGCCGCAGGACTGAATGTAGTCAGTACGGTCTCGGTCGTGGTGAATTCCATCGGGTCGTTGGTCTCTGCTATTGCCAGTACACTGTTGACCATCGGTACTGTGCCTGCGACTGTAGCGGCTCCCGTTGCCAGCGTTGGCCTGGCAATATCGGCAATGGCTGGCCTGATCGCAATGACCGCCACCAATGCGGTAGTGGACGCAGTGAAATCGGCTGCGGCCGAAATTGGCAGCCTGCTTGACGCTATCAACTCGCAGTCAGGCACGGCCGGCATGGGAGGGGCG